>PFAJ01000015.1 GCA_002773695.1 Candidatus Doudnabacteria bacterium CG10_big_fil_rev_8_21_14_0_10_41_10
CCAGACGGGGACTGCGACACGGCCCCGACTCCTACGGGAGGCAGCAGTAGGGAATATTGGACAATGGGCGAAAGCCTGATCCAGCGACGCCGCGTGCGGGATGAAGGCCTTCGGGTCGTAAACCGCTTTTGTCAGGGAAGAATTTCTGACTGTACCTGACGAATAAGAGGTTGCTAACTCTGTGCCAGCAGCAGCGGTAATACAGAGACCTCAAGCGTTATCCGGATTCATTGGGCGTAAAGCGTGCCGATCGGTGGTTTGGAAAGTTTTCTGTTAAAGCCCACGGCTCAACCGTGGAATCGCAGAGGATACTACCAGACTAGAGGGGCAAAGAGGTGCTTGGAACGAATGGAGTAGCAGTGAAATGCGTTGATATCATTCGGAACACCAAATGCGAAGGCAAAGCACTGGGTGCCACCTGACACTGCTAGGACGAAAGCGTGGGTAGCGAATGGGATTAGATACCCCAGTAGTCCACGCTGTAAACGATGCTGACTAGTTATTTGGGAGTGTCGACCCTCCTAAGTGACGTAGCTAACGCGTTAAGTCAGCCGCCTGGGGAGTACGGTCGCAAGACTAAAACTCAAAGGAATTGACGGGGACCCGCACAAGCGGTGGAGCATGTGGTTTAATTCGATAATAAGCGAGGAACCTTACCAGGGTTTGACATCTATCTGCAAATCCCAAGAAATTGGGACTCCTTCGAGGGTGATAGACAGATGCTGCACGGTTGTCGTCAGCTCGTGTCGTGAGATGTTGCCTTAAGTGGTAGAACGAGCGCAACCCCCATTGTCCGTTATATTGTGTCGGACAAAACTGCCAACGTTCAAGTTGGAGGAAGGTGGGGATGACGTCAAATCAGCGTGGCTCTTACATCCTGGGCTACACACGTGCTACAATGGGTAGGATTACAAAAGGACGCAATGTCGCAAGACGGAGCAAATCCTCTAAAACTACCC
Source organism: Candidatus Doudnabacteria bacterium CG10_big_fil_rev_8_21_14_0_10_41_10 (assembly GCA_002773695.1). Taxonomy (GTDB): domain Bacteria; phylum Patescibacteriota; class Doudnabacteria; order UBA920; family 2-01-FULL-50-11; genus 1-14-0-10-41-10. Next base: position 960 of record PFAJ01000015.1, read on the forward strand.
CAAGTTCGGATTGAGGGCTGCAACTCGCCCTCATGAAGTTGGAATCGCTAGTAACCGTAGATCAGCCTCGCTACGGTGAATACGTTCTCGGGTTTTGTACACACCGCCCGTCACACCATGGAAGCTGTTAGTACCTAAAGATTGTTTTTACGATTTAGGGTAAGAACAGTGACTGGGGTGAAGTCGTAACAAGGCATCGGTAGCGGAAGCTGTCGATGGATCACCTCCTTTCTAAGGAGTTATCCTTAGCGAAGTTATGAAATAAGCAACGCAAGCCTGGCCTAGAGCTGGGACTCGCAATCGATTATTTTCGTAAACTCGTTATGGTCGATTTACTCTTATTCTATAAGGGTAAACGGAATCAACTAACTTCCTGTCACTATCTATTGGTTAAAAAAATCGCCCCAAGGCGGTTTTTTTGTATGTACATAATACTTTACATACATAAATAAATGGCTCCTGACCCTTTTTTCTTTCTTTACATACATAAATAAATGGCTCCTGACCCTTTTTTCTTTTCCTTTTTTCTTTTCTTTTGTATCAGGTCCGTCGGCCCCATAAATTGGGCAACTACAAACCGACTATCTTTAAAAGGGAATATTTTTAAAATAATATTTTTGTTGTAGTTGCCTGATTTATCAGGCCGGTCGGCCCTATAAATGTGGCAACTACAGCTGGTTATAAATTTATCAGGCCGATGAATCGGCAAATTTTCTCTATGGAATTTTGTGGATTTGGATGGAAAGGGATATACTGAAATTAAGAAGGTATGGAAGGAGAAATAAAAAAAAGTTATCGGGTTGAATTTTCGGATGTTACTGTGAAGGTCCGGCCAATTCGACATCAAAAGCAACAACAAAACAGCGCCTGGTGTAAAGTTGAGGGCGGGGTTTTTCTTTTACTGTTGAGTGTTTTCGTTGCTCTTGGAAGCTTTACTCCTCTGAAAATATCTTTAAATTCTATAAGTTCGGACAACTTGCGGTATACGGCTGTTTCTGTTGAAAAACAGATTGAACCAAGCAAATTTCCTATAAACGAAGGTTTGGGTGACCGATATATCCTGGTTAATTTACAAGAGCAAATTTTAAAAGCTTACGATCAAGGGAAAAAAGTTTTTGAGACAACGATTTTATCCGGGCACAAAGACCGGCGGACTCCTCGGGGCGAGTTTAAAATAATTAATCAGTCACCCCGCGCTTACTCGCAGGTCGCGGATTTGTATATGCCTTACTGGATGGCTTTTACTCACGATGGCAAGTATTGGCTGGGCTTTCATGAACTACCTGAATATCCAGACGGTAGCAAAGAAGGTGAAGAAAATTTAGGCTGGCCGTATTCCGGCAGATGTATTCGCCTTGGCATAGGCGCAGCAGAGGAGTTTTATAACTGGTCTAAAGTTGGCGACAAGGTATTGGTTTATTGAGAGGCAATTATCAAATAGTCAAATCAAAAATCGCCCTGCGTCAGTCAGCCGCGGCTGACTTGATCGGGGCGGTTTTTGAAATTATTAAAGTACGATGATTAATAACAGGTATTTTTTTCGACTTATTAACCCCTCTTGTCATTTTTTAGTAAGGTTTACAATTATAAGACAATTAAAAAAGATAGGTTTACAATCACTTGACAATTGATATCGTTACGGTTTACAATAACAATAAGTCAATAATCGTCATATTTATAAACCATTTATGAGTAATCTTGATAAGGAAAAAATTCTATCATTTGCCCAAAAAAAAGGTCAGATACGATCGAAAGATTTGGTAGGTAATTATAAAGTGTCACGTCAGTACGCTTCCTCATTGTTGAAGGGTTTAGTTAAAACCGGAAAATTATTAAAAGTAGGATCTACAAATAAAGCTTTTTATGTCCTTCCCCAGTACGCTTCAACACACCTTGAAGTGTTTCCTACACGGATCAGAAAAAAATATAAAAATAAGGGTTTGGAAGAACATGTGGCGCTCGATGATATAGAAAATGAGTTTCCCTTACTTTTGAAATTATCGGAAAATGTGCGAAGCATTTTTACCTACGCCTTTTCTGAAATGTTGAATAATGCTATCGAACACTCAGAGTCAGATTGGATTGAGATAGAAATAATATTAGAAAAAAAAGAGCTGAACTTTAAAATCAATGATTTTGGAATTGGTGTTTTTAGAAACGTTATGAAGAAAAGAAGCCTTAATTCAGAACTTGAAGCTACGCAGGATTTATTAAAAGGTAAAACTACTACGCAACCAAAATCCCATTCAGGCGAAGGAATTTTTTTTACTTCAAAAGCCGCGGATTTTTATGAATTAGAAAGTTATGGTTTCCAATTAGTTGTCGATAATAAAATAAACGATGTATTTTTTAACAAGGTGAAAGCTGATAAAAAAGGGACAAGGGTTGGATTTACGATAGCGACAAGTTCGACTAGACACCTCAATCATGTTTTCAAAAAATACACAAGTAAGGTAGATAGCGGAAGCGGTTTTGATAAAACCGAAATTCAGGTAAAGCTTTATACAATCGGAGGGGTCTATGTATCACGCTCGCAGGCACGAAGAATAATAGCAGGATTGGATAAGTTTAGGTCTATTATTTTAGATTTTAAAAAGGTTCCCATGGTAGGACAGGCATTCGCCGATGAAGTATTTAGAGTGTTCAGGAATCGGTATCCCAATATAAAAATCAAGGCGATCAATACTAATGAAGAGGTTAAATTCATGATTGATAGAATTGAATAAAATTGGGCATGTAAAAGGGGGGCGGCCCTTTTTTAAATACTTTTTAATAAATGTAGGACTTACGCACTTGCCGCTTTTTGGCCGGGCGGAGCCCGGCCCCGCCAAGCGGTTTGGCCAATTTCTTCGTTATTTTCTTGCGGTTTGCCTCGACGTAGCTACACTACGCCTTCGGCCAATCCTCGGAAAATGCCTCGAACTTGGCTCAAATGCGTAAGTCCTAAAATGAATAAAATTGACGCAAAGGAAACAATTATATACGATTTTAATCAAAAGCCCTTAACAATAATAGGTAGCCCAAATATTCTCTAAAAAAATTAAACTAAATTCCGGAAAAATGCTTTAACGGAAAAATCCTTGGTAACATATTCAGTATATGTATAACCAAATACTTAAAAAAAATATAATTGGGCAAGGCAGTAGGTTCGGATTAAAATTTGCTAAAGGTTTTACTTTAATCGAATTATTGGTAGTTATCGCGATTATCGGAATTTTAGCCTCGGTGGTTTTAGTGGCGCTCGGTCCGGCTCGGCATAAAGCCCGTTTTGCGCGCGTGGCCAGCGAACTCAAGCAGCTCGCCTTGGCCGCACAATTGGATTACGATGCCAATAACGGTTGGGCACCTAATACTTCTCCCGGAGTTGCACCAAGGTTCGTCGGTCCCTATATCGCAAGATTTCCAACCCCTCCGTGTTCAGGCTGGGTTTATGATTGGGATAATTGGGCGCATCTTCCGCAAACCGGGCGAACCGTAAGGATGACCGTCCGTAAAAATTCCAATCCAAATGATAACAATAACTCCGTGTTCTATATCTGCCTTCAATCCTCGCTAGACTGTGGCGAAAGCTGGCATTTGGGCGGAGGCGGAGTCGATATTTATGAGACCTCGGTAAAGGAAATTACCTGCAATGAATGACCATTGGGTTAAGTAGACAATAAAGAATGGTGTCTTCTCATAAGAAGTCGCCCTTCTTTTGTTAAACGGCTTTAGTTTACCGCGTTAGAAATAGTTTTCCACTTTTCATCGGGGTGAGCCGTTTATTTATTATTTTCCAAAAAATCATCAGCGTTAAGCTGGTGGGGGTAGTTCGGAGAGAGTGCCATTATTACTTAGAAACGATTTGGTTTTGTATTTAGGTTTTTGATTAAAAGTCTTGATAAAAAAATTATTATTTGATAATATATTAAAGTTGCTTGCCGGCAGTTTTTTTATCTAGCGGGTAGCAACTAAAAAAAAAGAGATACAATGACAAAGATGACAAAGCTTTTGGCGATTTTGGTTTTGACTATAGCGGTTTCCGTTCCAGCTATGGCCGGACCGCCGAGTAGCTGTGCCACCATCCAGCGTGGAAGCATCACTGACACCGCCGGCAACCCGATTTCGACCGGCTATGATCAGTGGGGCTACAATTATCAAGCCATGCTCTACAATGGCCTGTACGGGAATTTTTCTCGCCCCGCCCAACTGGTAACCGAGGGCGACAACCTCTCAATGAAGTGGAATGACGCTTGGCTTTCCAACAAGGATTGCGACAACGACGGCAAGCTCGACCGTCATTACGGCTTCGCAAGCTATAAAGGCTCGGGCGCTTGGCTGACCAACCACATGACCGGTAGTTATGAGGTCGACGGCAAGACCTATCATTGGTCGTACTTCGTCAAGATCGTCGCCGCTCCCGCTGACGCTGTGAATGTTGGAGGAGTGTGGCAGACGGCCGGTGGCGTGGAGATTGGCCCTGTGATCTGGGGCGAGTTCGCCATAATCCAAGAGGTCGAGAACGACCAAGGCGCGGGAGTTAACGGCGTGCAGTACAAGAGTCCTGCATCGCCGGGACTCGGTTCGTACAAGCATTAGTCGTGAATCCTTTTCCGTAATACTGCTCGGTTTACCGGGCAGTTTTTTTATGAGAAAATAGACAAAGCTTAATTTTTATGATATAATATAAATAAGTTAGGAGGGGTTCGACAAAGAAACAAAAATACAATTTAGTTGGGCGCCTTGAAAGGGGTGAATAAATAATGAAAAATAAATTTGCAGGCGCAATGTTGGTTTTTCTCTTAGTTATTACATTTTGGCCAACAGGTTCCGGAATACGAGGTATAATGGACTATAGGCTCAGTCTTCTTTCGGAAAAAGTTGACACTACTCAGTTTAGTGCGGTGATCCGTGATCGCTTGGAAGAAGTATTCGCACCAGCACCACCCACTCTTTAGTCATTGAATAAGAAATTAGAGTAAACCGCCTACGGCAATATTAACCGTAGGCGGTTTTGGTTAAACGGCTCAGTGAGCAATTTCTTGACAGGTACCCCCAGGGGGTATAGAATAGAAGTGTAAAGTTAAAAATGTAAAATGCAACGTTAAAGTTATGAAGAAAATTGTTAAAAAAAGGGCAATCCGCAGACTAAAGATCATTGAAGGGCAAATCCGGGGTTTGCAGAAGATGGTTGATGAGGAAAAATATTGTGTGGATATTATTACCCAGTCAATGGCGGTCAAACAGGCCTTGTCCGGTGTTGAAGGTTTGGTTTTGGAAAACCATTTATCCACGCATGTCGTTCATCAGATGAAGCATGGCGACGATAAAAAAGCCACAAAAGAATTACTTAAAATTTATAAGTTATCAAACAAATCATAAAAATATGAAGAAAAAAATAACCTATCTTATCGTTTTCGGATTAATCATTGGCGCTGGTTTTCTTTTTTACCAAACAGATCGTAACGGAGGACGTCTGGTTGATTCCGTTTTAGCAAGTACCGATATTACCGTGTACAAAACACTAACCTGCGGGTGTTGCGTAAACTATATTGGTTATGCCACTCGGCAAGGTTTGGAAATAAAAGCAGAGACCGTGAATAATCTTGAACAAATAAAAATGGACTATGAGATCCCAGAAGATATGTGGAGTTGCCATACTTCTATAATGGGAGATTATATAGTGGAAGGTCACATTCCGCTCGAAGCTGTTGAAAAGCTGGTTTCGGAAAAACCAGATATTCGCGGGATTGCTATGCCTGGCATGCCCTCTGGCTCCCCGGGGATGCCGGGTTCAAAAACCGGGCCGTTTGAAATTTATTCTCTCAACCACGACGGTAGCACCTCGCTGTTTATGAGTCTATAATTATGGAAAAAATAGCCTTCCTTACATTTTTTGGATTATTTTTTTTGGTCACGCCGGCTTTTGCTCATTGTCCTTTGTGTACTATCGGGGCGGGGGTTATTGCGTCTATAGCCGCTTGGCTTGGGGTTAGCACTTTAGTTATCGGAGTTTTACTTGGTGCTTTTGCTACCGCGCTAGGACTTTGGATAGCGCGGATTATTAAAAAGAAATATTTCCCACGGCAAGATTTGGTAGTCGCGGTTGTAATATTTTTATCTACAATTTCACCGATCTTTCCTATCGCTGGGGGAAAAAAAAGTTCAATTTATATTTCTCTTGTGGGGGATTATGGTTCACTTCTTAACAGAACCTATGTAATCGATTTGTTTTTGATGGGGTCTTTGCTCGGCGCTTTGATTATGATCGTTTCTCCTTTTCTAAGCAGGAAAATTACAAAATGGCGAAAAGGTAAAATGTTTCCATATCAAGGGGTCACGATCACTTTTATTCTTTTAATAATTACCTCAATAACACTCCAGTTCACCATATGAATTCTTTGTTGACAGTTTTTACAACAATCATCGCATTATTTTTTTTACTGCTCGCGGTAAAGAGTTTGTTTAAAGGAAAATTTTGCGTCATTTGCTCAAGTATCAGTTTTACCTGGGCAACTTATCTTGTATTAAATAAACTTGGATATTTTCAAGACACGGTTTTATTGGGGATTTTGATGGGGCAGACTGTAGTGGGGATTTATTACCTTATAGATAGAAAAATAAAAGAAGACTTGCGCATTTTTCGGTTGCCTTTTATTTTATCCCTGACACTGGCAGCCTACTTTACCCTTAATCCCGTAAAAGAGGGACTGCCTGTGTTTTTGTTGCTCGTGATTTTGTGGGTGGTATTTATTCTAACATATACTTTTAGGCGTCAGTCAGGTTTTGGTGGATTTGTGAAGAAAATAATTGAGTGTTGTAAAAATTGGTAATTAAACAAAAAAAATGGCAAAAATAGATAATTGCTGCCACGAAGAAGGTAGTCGCGGATCAGAGACTGAAAAAACCGAAGAAAGTAGATCAAATAATAATTTTTGGAAGATTATCGCTCTTGTCTTCATCGCTTTACTTTTCGCAACGCAGGTTTTTGGCGTTAATATAAAATCACGGATGGTCGGGGTCATTGAAAGCTATCAAACGACAAAATTAGAGCAGGCGGTTTTGCCGGCAGGAGGGGTAGATTTGCCGGTAGTCTGGGGCGATTTGGGCGCGCAGATGGTTGCGGTTGGAGTTATAGATCCGCAAGAATTCGAAGAACTTTATCAAAAACGAGAGGGGTTAAGCGACGAGATGAAGGCCGCGCTTTATAGTTCCAATAACGGACGGATTAAAATAACCTCTGACAATGCTCACGTATTGCTAAATTTATTATGGGCTTTTGGGTTAAGTAATAAAAATTCTATATTGGAAGAAGGCCCAATGGTAGACGAGAAGTATGGCGGGGATGCCGGCAAGTTCGCCTCTACCGGCGGGTGGAGCCTTGGTATTGGCTCGGCCATGGATCATTACAGTGCGCATGAGTTTGCCGTTTTGACCCCGGCGCAACAAGAACTCGTGGAGAGAGTTTCAAAAAATATTTATCGTCCGTGTTGCGGCAATTCGGTTTATTTCCCCGACTGCAACCACGGCATGGCAATGCTGGGACTTTTGGAATTGATGGCCGCCCAAGGCGTTGTGGAGGATGAGATGTATAAAGCGGTTTTGCAAGTGAATTCTTTTTGGTTTCCCGACACTTATTTAACTATTGCTAAATACCAGAAAGAGAAACACGGGATTCCATGGGATCAAGTTAGTCCCAAAGAAGTTTTGGGCTCGGTATTTTCCAGCGCGGCCGGCTACCAGGGAATTTTGGCAGAGATTGAGCCGCCAAAGGCAGGCGGAGGGCCAAGTTGCGGAGTATAATAAATTTATATGGAACACAATCATCATCACAATCAGTCGTCTTCATCTTATACTTGCCCGATGCATCCAGAGGTTCACAAAGACAAACCGGGAATGTGTCCGGAATGCGGGATGAACCTTATAAAAGGGAAGAATAAAGATAATCAACACCATCATAATCACCAAGGGCTCAACAAACGTTCCAGCGCTAAAGCTATGGATGGCAGGCATGCAGGGCACAGCACTAACATATTCAAAACCAAGTTTTGGGTAAGTTTGGTTTTATCTGTCCCCGTCGTCTCTTATTCAGACATTGTTCTGAATTTATTAAATTATCAAGCCCCGGTTTTTCCCGGTTCAAAATTTTTACCGTTTGTTTTAGGATCAGTAATATTTTTTTACGGCGGTTTAGTTTTTTTGCAAAGCGCCTATCGTGAACTCAAAGCCAGGATGCCCGGCATGATGACGCTAATTGCGCTTGCCATAACCACGGCTTATGTTTATAGCGTGTATGTAGTTTTTACCGGTGGCGAAAAAACATTGTTTTGGGAGCTGGCAACTTTAATCGTCGTAATGTTACTCGGACACTGGATAGAAATGCGGGCGGTAAGCGGCGCGCAAGGCGCTTTGAAAGAACTTTCGAAACTGTTGCCAGATGAGGCCGAAGTAATCCGTGAAGGAAAAACCATCATGGTTTCCTTGGATGAAGTTAAAACAACCGATCTTGTTTTGGTAAAGCCTGGAGGAAAGATACCAACCGACGGGGTGGTTTCCGAAGGTAGCTCTGATGTGGATGAAGCCCTGGCAACCGGCGAGTCCAAGCCGGTTGAAAAAAAGAAAGGAAGTGAGGTTATTGCCGGCACCATAAATGGCGACGGGTCTTTGAAAATTGAAGTTACAAAAATTGGCGACGAAACTTTTTTGGCGGGAGTTATGCGGCTCGTTGCCGAGGCGCAAGCTTCCAAATCGCGGATGCAGCTACTTTCCGACCGCGCCGCTTATTATTTAACAATTATCGCTGTCGTTACCGGTACCATAACTTTTGCAACATGGCTTGCGTATGCCGAACCAGCTTTTGCCATAGAAAGAATGGTTGCGGTATTGGTTATCGCCTGCCCGCACGCCTTGGGGCTTGCTATCCCTTTAGTCGCCTCAATTTCCACTACCAAAGCGGCCAACAACGGATTTTTGGTCAAACAACGAATGAGCCTGGAGGCGGCGCGAAAAATTGACGTGGTGTTGTTTGATAAAACCGGAACGCTTACGAAAGGTGAATTCGGCGTTGATACAATTGTCCCTTCCGTCGGTAACGACGAAGATGAAGTATTACAGTTAGCCGCCTCGGTAAATTCGCGTTCCGAGCATCCAATAGCTCGTGCGATAGTAAAATTTGCAAACGAAAAAGGAATTGATTTGAAGCCAGTAAAGAATTTCGAAAGAATTGCGGGCAAAGGCGCACGGGGAGAAGTGGGTGCTCAAAATCAAAAAGTGCAAGTAGGCAGTCCGTCATTAGCTGAAGAGTTAGGCGTTCAAATCGACAGTTCTTTGCGACCACGGATAGAAGAATTGTCTGGGCAAGGAAAAACAGTTATTCATGTAATTTCTGAAAATAAATTGATTGGTAGTATCGCGCTTGGAGATATTATTAGACAAGAATCAAAAGAGGCGATTAAACAACTCAAACAGATGGGAATAAAATCGGCGATGATTACCGGGGACTCGGAAGACGTCGCCAAGTGGGTCGCCAAAGAACTTGAATTGGACGAGTATTTCGCTAAGGTAATGCCTGAACAAAAATCGGATAAGGTAAAACTTTTGCAGTCGAAAGGTCAGAAGGTTGCGATGGTCGGTGACGGCATCAATGACGCGCCGGCATTGACCCAAGCAGATTTGGGAATTGCTATTGGAGCAGGCACTAACGTCGCGATTGAATCTGCCGGGATAATTTTAGTTAAAAATGATCCGTGCGATATTGTGAAGATTGTTCGGCTCTCAAAGATGACCTATACAAAAATGATTCAAAATCTATTTTGGGCAGCCGGATACAATATTGTCGCCATACCGCTGGCCGCCGGCGTGTTGGCGTTTAAAGGCATAACTTTGCAACCGGCACTGGCCGCGCTTTTTATGTCGCTGTCAACCATTATCGTTGCTATTAACGCGGTGATGTTAAAGAGGAAATCATTAAGTTAATTATTAACGAGAACTTACGCGTTTTCTCTGTCTTTTGTAAAGGTGACCTTTGGCTGTGAAAATACCCGCACGTGGATGGAATAACGTAAATTCAAGAGTTTTTTCGCCTAAGCTGCCAGATTTAGGAGCCAAAGGTCACCTTTGCAATTGATGGTTGCGACCAAGTGCGTAGGTACTAATAAGAATATGAAGAAAGCAATTTTAGTTGTTGCGAGTTTATCGTTAATCATTCCCGGTGTTGCCTTGGCTCACGGCGGCACAATGATGGATTTTGAGAGCGCCGATGATAATTTTGACATGATGCGTTACGTGGAAGACCAAGTGGTGGGCGATGAAGTGCATGAGGAAATGGAAGATTTAATGATAAAGATGATGTCAGGCGAGATGACGCAAGATGAAACTCAAAGAATGGTCGAGTTGATGGACGAATATCCGGGCGCGGGCGGCATGATGTCGGCGAGAATGATGGGAAGTGGAATGCTTGCCCGCCACAGTCAGCTTTGGACTGACGGAGGTGGGATGGGCGGGGGAAACGGATTTGGGATGATGGGCGGCTTTGGTATGATGCCCGGATTTGGTTTTGCCGGCGCCAATATTTTTTCCTGGCTAATTTCGCTTGTCTGGCTGGCGGTTGGGGCGCTGCTGGTTGTCTTTCTTGCGAAAAAGATTTGGAAGTAAGTTTGACAAGGTCATTTACCAAATATCAAAAAACCTCCCTTCGTCAGTCAGCCGCGGCTGACTTGATCGGTGCGGTTTGTTTTTTGCAAGCGAGCTTGACGGTTGGGAAACGAAAAGATATTATGACCGGAAGGTGAGAGGAGGATTACGATCGATCTGGAAGTGACCTTCCACGCCTATAATGGCAGACTTATCCGTTGCGTGAGGTGGAAGGGCAGTGTGTTCTTGCACCAGTTAGATTGGAGGGGATGGCATGACTACTATGGTTCAGTATATTCTGCGCATGCCGGAAATAAGCTGACCATACAAAAGGCGGCCGATTGTCTCGCAGGCATTTTGAAATCAGAGCCGGGTATGGTTGAGCGAGAACGTTTGCTGTATGAGTTCAACTTGAAAGATTTTCTTCTGGACGCCTGAGCCCAACGCCTCATTACTATGGCGCACGCCTTGCCGACATGGCAGGAGACGGAGTTTTTTTATCACATATATAGAGAAGAAGAGAATAGCCCTCAAATAGGGTCAGGAGCAATTTTCTTCTCTACATATCTACATAGATAAATAGCTCCTGACCCCTTTTCTTCACAGACTGAAAAAAATTCCTGATTGTTTTTTCTTTTTAGGTATATAGATTGATGGAAAGTCCGATCATTATTTATAAATCAAAAAGATTTATCAGGTGAGTCGTAAGATTACAACCATCGCTGAAAATATTAAGTAGTTTTGTTAGGATTTTATGTTAAGCTTACCATTGAATACCCGTAACGGATTGGTTATAGTCGCTCATCCAGATGACGAAACTATTTGGATGGGAGGGACGATTTTTTCCTTTCCGCAGGTCAACTGGACGATTTTTTCGTTGTGCCGGAGCAGTGATTCCGATCGAGAGCCAAAATATATGCGGGTCTGCTCGCTCTACCCCGCACGCGGGATTATAACAGATTTAGAGGATGAAGGAATAATGAGCGTAGAAGAAAGCGTCGGTAAAATAAAAAGAATAATCAAAACTGAGCTGGTAACGAAAAGTTATGATATAATATTCACTCATGGATCCAATGGTGATTATGGCCATCTACGTCATAAAGGTGTTCATCGGGCAGTGACCGATTTGATTAAAGCTCGCACCCTTTCCTGTCGGAAGCTTTATTATTTCTCCTATTTCCTTGATTCCAAAAAGAAGATTGCGCTACCCAAAGTTCCCGCGAAATACTTTATGAACCTACCTCTACCGGTCTGGCAGAAGAAAAAAAATTTAATACATGAAATTTATGGATTTAGCAGAAAATCTTTTGAATATCGAAGCTGTTCTAAAATAGAAACTTTTGTTGATTCTAAATATAATGAAAACATTAATACTTTTTGATTACCCGCCAACCCCCACAGGGCTTTCTATGCAGGGCGATATGCTTTATCGAGGTATGAAAGATAATGGTGAGGAAGTCATGTCATGCAATTTGACTGGCAGTTTGCAAAAGCAATGGTTATATGGTTCATTCAAACCCGATATTGTTGTTGGAGTTGGGCACTGGGGAGATGTTCCCGACGTGGTAATCCATCCTCAAAAATTTGGTGTAATCCCGGTGCCATGGTTTGTGGCTGATGGCTGGGTGGCGAATTATCATGATATACTCAGTTCCTTGCCTTTGGCCTTTATTACCAGCGAGTGGGTGAAGACAACTTATGCCCGGGATGGTGTGGATGTTAAGAATTTTGTAGTTGCTCATATTGGGATTGAACCTGATATTTACAAACCCATTTCAAAATCCGATCCAAGGGTAAAGCTGGTAAGAAACGCACTCGGGATCGCAGATGACGAAGCCATGATTTTGACAATCGGCGGGGACGTGACCTCCAAGGGCGCGCAGGAGATGTTTAAAGCTTTAAAAATAGTAAATAAGGATTTCCGAAATTGGAAATATGTTTGCAAGACTTGGGGAGGAGGATCTTCAATAGACCATCGAGCGGATGAGTTACGGTTAATTGAGGAATTAGGAGACGCAAAGGATCGGGTGATTTATCAGCAAGGTTCTTTTTCTCGCGATTTTTTACCTTACTTAATAAATGCCTGTGATATATACGCAGCCCCTAGTCGACTGGATGGGTATGGGATGATACAGGTAGAGGCCCAAGCTTGCGGGATCCCAGTAATTTCGATAAATAAAATGGGACCACAAGAAACCATAGTTAATGGTAAGACCGGGTTTTTAGCGCGAGTTGCAGAGACTGTTGATTTATCAGAAGAGTGGGTTTACGAAGATATGGGATTTGAAAAAAAACATAAAAAAAAATTCGATCGTCCAAAAACCTTTGCCTATCGGGCGGATGTTGGAGAACTGGCAAATTATTTGATCAGTCTACTCGCCTCCCCAAAGTTACGTGAAGAGATGGGCCGGGCAGGACGTGAACATGTTTTGTTAAATTTTGAATATCACAAACTTGCGAAAGAAATGACTAAAAAGGTTAAACAACACCTAAATATTTCGTGAATAATTTTTAATCGAAAGAAAAATCCAAGCCAAAAGCCAGGACCGATAATTGTTCTACTATCGATAATAAAAAGTTTTTACTTCGCTAAACCAGAGAAAGCTCACCCGGGTTTTTAGAGGAAGAAAGGAATTTTTTTTTGTTTGAGACAATGATAGGCGAAAAGGTAAGAACCGGCAGACCATCCTTGAAAAGTAACCCCCATAGGTTTTCCGGTTTGGCCACTTAGCCATTCATTAAATTCCCAGAGCTTGTGTTTCCCCGCTCGATTAGCTAAAGCTAGTTGTTGAAGATTCCGGCCTGCTTTTTTTAGTTGTCCAGTTTTAACTAAAGCCGCGATATACCAGCCTCCAATATATGGCCAGATTCCACCGTTAAGATAATGGTGAGGAGTTTTTGCCGCACATTTGGAAAAATAGGAGTGCCATTCTTTGTCGTTTGGTTTAATGGGTGGATGTATGGTTTTACAAGGGAAAGGTTTATTGATTTTATTTTTTTCGATGTGTCGCAAGATCCCAAGGGAAATTGGTCGGGTTGCCAGTCCGGTCACGATTGCAAGAATATTACCAAACGTATCAAACCATGTTCCTTGCTCTCGGTCACCGTCGTGACCCTTCCAAACCCAAGGAAGGTAATACCCTCTCGTTTTGTCGTAAAGAGAGTTGTATTTTTTACCATTTATAACTTTTTTTATATGTTTTGCAAGGGCCATTTTATCATGTATTTTAAGCGCGGCATAGTAGAGTGCTAGTGTATTTAATACGCGGCCGTATTTATGGGGAAAAGCGTCTTGCCAGTCCATTGTGGGTTGTTGGACAATCAATTTGTCTTCGTTGGGGTCTTGATAAGATAACCATGCTAGTGCTTTTTTTAGGCTGGACTGGTATTTGTTGATTAGATTTAAATCGTGGTACTTTTTAGAGTACGCATGATGTCCAATTAAATACCATAGCGTGGAGTCAATCGTATTAAAGGTTACATCTGATTGCCTTTCAAGATTATAGTCGCCTACCGCGTTAGGAATTTGTCCCAAACCCGACTGGTTTTTCGCCAAAGTTACCAAGCTTTTGGCGAAAGGAGTTTTGAATTTTTCCCCAGCTAAAGACGCGCCGATTGAAGTAATCATGCTATCTCTTGCCCATAGCGCCTCATATCCGCCAGGCAATCCAGACGCACTAAACCCTCGTCGATTAACACAATGTTCTAACACTTTTATTGCTTGTTGATAGCCTTCTTCTACAACGCTCATATTTTTTCTAGGTGGTCTCTTACTTGTGAATTTTCAAATTCTAGCCTAGCCAAAAGATAGGACAGGGTTGATTCAGCTCCCTCATTGAGGTTTAAAGAGTATTGTCCCACCCCATCGTGGCAACCGCCCGTAACTTCGTCATAAACCATTTGTTGCAGATTGTTTTTACCGAGAAACCAGGTGAAGGCCTGATAGGCATTGGTTAAGTGCTTTAATTTTTTTGTAGTTTTGTAAGCGGTAATTTGAGACTGCACCATTGACGCGGTGTCTTCCGGCTGTTGGTCGTAATAGGATCGGTGTTTACCTTTGGCGTACCAGCCATTTTGTCCGATAGGTGAGTAATGTTTTTTTTTAAAAGTAATATCAGTAAGAAAATTGAGACTAGTCTGACCGACTTTTAAATATTTTTTTTCACGAGTGATATCGTAAGCAAAAAATAAACACTCCGAGAGTTTGCTGTTGGAATAGGTTAGGTTGTCTTCAAACCATAGCCATTGAGGAGCCGCCGATTCTTGATATAGTTTGATCTGTTTATCAGCAAGTTTTTTAAAGATTATCAGTAGTTTTTTGTTGGGATAATTTTTTAGATAAAAATACAGACCAGACATTGCAAAAGCGATTGCTCGCGGAGCCTTTAGCGCATTTATGGTCACAAGAGATTTTTGGAACAAGTTTTTTGCCTTAGTCAAAATATTTTTTGGTAAATAATCTTGGGCGGTAAGGTATCCCAAAGCCCAGATTATCCGGCCTTGCGCATCTTCCTCAAAAGTCGTATCTTTTTTCTTTTTAATACTTACTATGTTGGCAAAACTACCATTGGGTCGTTGAACGAAATGGAGAAAATTTAAATAGGTTTGGATTAAATCTTCCACTTTTTGCGTGGGTTCGAGTAGATAATATTGGCCGCACACTATCAATGCCCGGGCATTGTCGTCAGCGCTGTAACCAAACCGCAAGTTTGGTTTATCGTAGGTGGCGTGTTGGATCAGTCCAAACTTATCAGTTAGTTTAACTAAATGGTCAAGTTTTATATCAGGAAACTTTTTTTCTTTTTCGGCAAAATTAGCAATTCGATTGTAGACATCAAAATATAAAGAGGCGACATTGGGCCAGATCATATGGCGGGTGGAAGCGTAAGCCGCTTGACTCATGGTTTTTAGGAGTTGTTCATTTCCTGCAAGTTTAGAAATAGCATGGCTGATAGCGCTTGGATTTCTAAATTTAACAAGGATTCCATTTTTATCGTTTATTACCCATTTGGCATATTCAGAGGGCGTACTAACAGCAGGCCGACCACAGCCAAGAGCATAAGAAAGAGTTCCACTGACTGATTGGTTTGGATTGAGAGATGGTGAGATATATATATCAGTTGCTTTAAGGTAGTTAACGAGTTCCTCATATGACAGATATTTATTATAAAATTTTACGTATTTTTTTAAACCCAGAAGTTCAATTTCCCGCACCAAGGAATTACGATAGGCTTCCCCTTCACGCGACCGTAACACAGGATGAGTGGCGCCAAGTAATAAGTAGATGAGATTCGGATGCTTTTTAATCAATCGGGGCAAGGCTCGGATGACATATTGGATCCCTTTGTCCGGACTCAGAAAACCAAAGGTGGTCAATACTAGACGGTTTTTTAGACCAAAATCAGATTTGAAAGAATCGCTTGGATCAAAAGTGGTCGAAGGAATGCCATGGGGAATAAGAATAATTTTAGATTTTGGTATGGAGTAATTATTTTCAAGCAGAACTTTTGATCGGTGGTTCATGACAATTATCGCTTTGCTGTATTTGGCGATTGTTTTAACATTATCTATGATATTTTTTTTGGGTTGAGGAAGGACTGTATGAAAACTGGTAACCACCGGCTTTTTTATAACCTGTAGAAAAGGGATTATATAATCACCCCAATTGCCCCCAAAAATTCCAAATTCATGCTGGATGTTAACCAGCTTTATAGGATTAAGCTTGTTAATCTCTTGGGCTAAGCTCACATAATGGGAGGCATGATCAGCGGCTATTTGGCCCTGGACAATACCCGGGTAGTTATAAAGACTTGTTTCATTTTCATTGATAGCTATAACTTTGGATTTTATAGTTGGGTTATAGCGTTTGTTTATCGCTCGACATAAGTCCTGGGTAAAAGTTGCAA
This sequence comes from Candidatus Doudnabacteria bacterium CG10_big_fil_rev_8_21_14_0_10_41_10, assembly GCA_002773695.1. Lineage (GTDB taxonomy): Bacteria > Patescibacteriota > Doudnabacteria > UBA920 > 2-01-FULL-50-11 > 1-14-0-10-41-10. The sequence continues at coordinate 17,477 of PFAJ01000015.1, forward strand.
TGCCACATTCTCTCGGAGGGTAAGTGCTCAATGATAAAATTATTGTATCGTGAGAACTAGGTTTCTTGATAAGCATTATTGTGACGAGATTTTTTTATTTCGGCGATTAGATTTTTGAGTTTTACCGAGGCAACAGCAACAGCTCGATCCGCCGCTCCGTAATAGATATACAAATCAGGGCCAAACAAAGCGGTTCCGGTGGGAAAGACCACATTGGAAATCAAACCTTTTTTTTCCCATTTTTTTGTAGGTGAAAACAGAGGATCGTGGAGCCGAGCAATTATTTTGCGGGGATTTTTTTTGTCAAGCAGGGCGGCACAAGCGTGATAAACTCGTCCTTTGTTGTTTTCTTCCACCGTATGAAAAATTAAAAGCCAACCGTCATCGGTGAGCAAAGGTGGACAGCCGCCGCCGATATTTCGAGATTCAAACCAGTGCTTATTTTCTAAGATTATGTTTTTTGAAAGGTTTTTTATTTGACCCCGCCAATAGTCAGGAGTAAGCTCATTGAAGTTTTTGAAGAAAGCTATTTGAATATCAGGAAGGATACGATGGATAAGGGCGTACTGCCCATTGATTTTTTTGGGGAACAAAAACACATCTTTTTCCCAAATCAAGACATTTTTACCTTCATGGTTTTGATAATACGAGGAGAAGAAATAATAAGAATCTTTTAAAGAAGACTCAGAGAACAGCTTTTCAGCTTCTCGATAGGAAATGAGCGGGGAAATAATTCCCTGCTTTTTAAATTTTTTTAAATCTGTGCTGGTCGCGTAGGCGGTGACTGCATTTTTTCCATCATGGGCGACGTAAAAAACATAAAAAGTTTTCCCAACTTTTACTATGCGCGGATCTTCCACCCCGACTTTTTCATAGTCAAACTCCCTTGTCATTATCGGAAATTGTCCGCGCTCAACAACTGTGGTTGGACCTTTGAGTTTGGCGTAACCGATAGTTGATTTATTTTGTGAATCAATTGCTCTATAAAAAATATGGACGAATTCTCCATCTTTCCAAATACCCGGGTTTAGGACGCTTTTTTTTTCAAATTCCAGCTCACTTGGTTCGAGAATTACGCCATGTTTTTTGATTTTTAACATAGTATTGATTCGGTTTTTTGTAATTTTCTAATTCTGTATAAGGAAGTGGGGTTTTAGACCCGGTTTTCGAATTGGCGTTATTAAGGTTTTGAGGAAGTTATTTAAGTTTATTATATCTTTTTCTGGTCTGGAGAGCAATTTATTAGATTTAAAATTAATAATCAAATTTGCTTTTATAAATGGCTATCTTATGTCACGGTCAACCGTTATCGTTCCAGTTAACGCGGTAATATTAAAAAAGAAATCGTTGTAACCTTCATTATTATATGAAAATACCCTTGTTAGGGTGTTTTTATATTTTGAAATTTTATTAAAATCTATTATCAAACCTCTTGACTTTTTTAAAAAAAATTATTAAGTTAGATATTAGTCTAAATAAACATCGGAGGAATAATATTGAAAGGTTATGAAATCAAGATGCCCTGTCGCGTCATACTCGCTTCATCCAGAGTTTATATCGGCGAAACTATCAGGGTGGGTAGCAGAAAAATTATTTTTGGGATTTCGGAAGTATGCGATCTTTTCATGCCGGGATCAAAAATAACCGTTGAAATGCTTTGGCCGATTTAATTCGACGGAGTTACTCGCATGAAACTCAAAATAGACGGTAAAATCGCTGAAGCCAATGGGAGGTGGATAACCATCACATTCAATTCGTATCAGTATGAGTTTCGGACGATGGGGTCGAAGACTTCAATTTAGTCGCGGTGGCGCGGTTCTATCGCGCTCCTGCGCTTTTTTTTTATCAAAAAATAAACGGCCCACCTGAGCCGTTCGCGACGCGACGAGTCGTAAAGTCGCTATCTATTTTTAATCTCTAACGGCGTAAACTTGAGCCGTTAACAAAACCGGATTTTTTTTATATCATTTCCTCAGTATTTTTTTCAGATCGGAAAAACTTACCAATTTCCTCCGCCAGGTCTTCCGTGGTTAAAAAAGCTTTCAAAAAGTAAGATTGGATTTTTAGTGCATTTGCCATATCCTTGTTTTGTTTATCCCAAAGGTTGGTCAAAATAATAACCGGCACATCGGCAATTTGCTTGTCTTCATTTTCACGGACCAGTTTAAGCATTTCAAAACCGTTCATTTCCGGCATAAGCAAATCTAGCACGACCAAGTCGGGTTTTTCTCCCAAACATTTTTCGAGGCCGACTTTACCGTTGACCGCGTCAATTACGTCATAGCCTTTAGATTTAAGCTTTTTGACGATGATTGACCTCATCATTCCATCATCCTCGACCACCAGAACCTTTTTATTATTTTGATTTTCCATGGTAGAATATAGTGTTTATATTGTATCACAGATTGATTTATATCAAAAATAACGATATATTTATTTAAATGCATAAAATTAATCGAATGGTTTTTAAAGAGTATGATAAACATCGATCGGTCTTTTATTTTGATCGACCTTCTTTGAATTTAAAAGTTTTTATCGCGATCCACCGAAACAAAACCATTTTTCCTTCTTTTGGGGCTACAAGAATGATGATGTATGCCAATGAGGATGAGGCGCTCAATGATGCTTTGCGGCTGTCACGGTTGATGTCTTACAAATCTGCTTTGGCGGGGTTGAATTATGGCGGGGCAAAAGGAGTGATTTTGTTCGACGGCAATCATCCTGACAAATCAGAAGTTTTAAAAATATATTCCGATATGGTCAACGAACTGAAAGGAAAATTTATCACCGGGGCAGATGTCGGTCTTAGCCAGGAAGACGTTCAACTAATGACTAGAAATAGTCCATATTTTGTTGGGACAAAAAATAAACCCGAAAAATGCACCGCATTGGGGATTGTTAAGGGCATTGAAGTTTGCTTAAAACAGGTTTTTGGTAAAGGATTTATTTCTGACCATACTTTTGCAATTCAAGGGTTAGGCAAGGTAGGTTTGGATTTGTTAGGTTTGATTTATAATCAAGCTGGTAAAATTTATGTTTCGGATATATCATCAGAAAAAATTGAAGTTGCAAAAAATTTGTATCCGAACATTGTTCCGGTCCCCGTAGAAGATATTTTTAAGTTGGAGATAGATGTTTTTTGTCCGTGTGCGCTAGCACATGCGATTAGTCCAAAAATGATAGCCGAATTGAAATGCAAGATAGTCGCCGGTGGTGCTAACAATCAGTTGTTTAATCAAGAGGTTGGAGATGCATTATTCAGTAAGGGTATTTTGTATGCCCCAGACTATGTGATAAACAGTGGCGGTTTGATCAGCGTTGCTGATGAGTATGAAAATCGTTTTAAGAATGAAAATCATATTGAAAAAAAATTGGAACATATTAAATCGGTTCTGGAAACAATTTTTGAACAAAGCCAAACCCAAAACCTGGCGACTAACCGGGTGGCGGATCGGTTAGCTGAGGATATTTTTAATAATCACTAAATGTTGTCGGAAACTTTTCCAAAAGATTTGCAAAATCCGGTAAATTTGATTGCTCAATTACAAAAACAACCTGAAAAATACTGGCAGGAACGTGGTTTTCTAATGGCAAAGGATTTATTTTGGCAAAAAACTCAACGTGTCCCCGCTTATAAAAAGTTTTTAGCCGGTCGCAATATTAATCTAAAATTACCTGATACGGTTAGTGATTTTGATAAAATTCCCCCGGTAGATAAAGATAATTATTTAAGAAAATATAAAAGAAGTGATTTGTGCTGGGACGGTAATTTTTCAAACCAACATTGGGTGATTTCCACTACCTCTGGTTCTACCGGTAAACCTTATTATTTTCCCAGACAGGATTTTCAAGACCAACAGTACGCGGTCACTGCAGAACTATATCTTCGGACAAATTTTGAGATCCATAAAAAAAGCACTTTATATATAGTGGCGTTTCCGATGGGGGCTTGGATTGGCGGGCTATTTACTTATCAGGCATTAAAAAATCTTTCCAAAAGAGGCGATTACAGGCTAAGCATTATCACTCCCGGTATTAGTACCGCGGACGTTTTAAATGCTTTGCAAAATTTAGGCAAAGATTTTGACCAGGTTATCATCGGCAGTTACGCTCCGTTTTTAAAAGATATTCTAGACGAAGGGGATCGATTGGGACTGGATTGGAAACAGTATAATTTGGGTTTTGTATTTTCCGCTGAAGGATTTAGTGAGGACTTTCGTGACTATGTGGCAAAAAAGACCGGAATTGATAATATTTTTAAAAAAACTCTGAATCATTACGGAACGGTGGATATGGGGACAATGTCTTACGAAACTCCGCTCGCAATACTTGTTCGAAGGCTTGCTTTAAAAAACCAGAATATTTTTCGCAGGCTTTTCCCCAAAGCCTCAAAATTACCAACTTTAACCCAATATATTCCAGAGCAGTTTTATTTTGAAGAAGTCGAGGGAAGACTCCTCTGCTCATCGTTTAGCGGTTTACCTTTGGTACGTTATGATTTGAAAGATTCCGGCGGGGTTATTGGCCTGGAAGAAGTAAAAGAAATTTTTTTGAAAGAAGGGATAGATCTTTCAAATGAAGTTAAGCTCGCTGGAATCTCCGACACTATATGGAACATACCTTTTGTTTATGTTTACGAACGGACCGATTTTTCAGTTAGTTTTTTTGCTTTCCAAGTCTACCCGGAAACCATCCGAAAAGCGCTTATGGAGGATAAAGCAAGAGAGTACACTACAGGGAAGTTTACGATGCTGGTTCGGGAAAATGAACAAATGGATCAAGTTTTACAGATAAATATTGAACTTAAAAAAGGGTTTTCAGAGTCAAACGAAACGGTAAAAGCGTTAACCGAAGAAATTACAAATATATTAACAGCCGAAAATTCTGAATACCGAAAAACGAAAGAAATGTATCCGGAAAAAACCGTTCCCGAGATCATATTGTGGCCTTATGAACATGAAAATTTTTTTAAGAGAGGAGTGAAACAAAAATGGATAAAAAACCGATAATTTATGATCCAAAAACGGAAACGCTGGAATCATTTAAACAATCGCGCCACATTTCAGAGATTGTTGACCAGTATCGAGAAATGGTTTACGAGCTTTATTCGGTACGGTTTCCAGAATCCCGGCTAGATCCTGAAATAAAAACCAAGCAACAACAATTTTACAGCGAGCATTTAGAAAATGCTTTATCTGAATTGGCAGGGGTATGGTTTTATTTTCCTTGGAATCAAAAATTGGTTCATTATTTAAAAGAGGATTTACATCAAGAGCTGCGAACCGCAAGAAATAAAAATATTGTCACTAAAGCCGAGCAGGAAAAACTGTACGATTCAACAATTGGGATAGCCGGATTGAGCGTTGGGAGTCACGCGGCGTTAACTTTGGCTTTGTCGGGGATTGGAAAAAGAATGAAACTGGCTGATCCTGACAATATTTCCGGTTCGAATCTAAATCGAGTACGCAAAGGATTTGGGACAGTCGGTAAAAACAAAGCTTTGCTCACGGCACAGGATATATACGAAATCAATCCTTATATGGAAATTGAGATTTTTGAGGAAGGAGTTAATATTGAAAATATCAACAGATTTTTTAATGATCCAACAAAGTTGGATTTATTGGTTGAGGAGGTTGATGATTTGAGATTGAAGATTTTGTTGAGAGAACAGGCAAAAAAGGAAAACGCTCCGGTAGTTATGGCGACCGATAACGGCGACAATGTTATTGTTGACATAGAGCGATATGATTTGAACAGCGGTACAAAACTGTTTAATGGTTTGGCTGGTGATATAAATTATCATGATTTTAAAAATTTATCACAACGAGAGTTGCCAAAATTATCCACTTTGATTGCTGGAAAAGATTTGGTAGTTCCTAAAATGCAGGACTCTTTGTTAGAAGTTGGCAAGACTCTCTATTCATGGCCTCAGCTTGGACTGGCCGCAACTTTATCCGGAGTTGCGGTTGCTTATGTCGCAAAAAAGATATTGCTAAATGAACGAATTCGGGATGGAAAATTGGAGATTAATTTGGATTCGATTTTTGATCCAGAATACAATTTTCCTGATAAAATAAAATACCGACAACAAAAAATACAAAATTTTCATAAACAAATAGGTATGGTTGATGATTTATTTGGGTTGTTGCAGGAAATTATTCACAATTCAGTAAATGCCCCGTCAGGTGACAATACCCAGCCGTGGCGTTTTGAATTGGGTAAAAATTTCATAAATTTATATAATTTTCCAGATCGTGATAATCCAGTGTTAAACTATGAACAAAGCGGCTCGTATATTGCCCACGGTTGCTTACTTGAGAATTTACGATTAAACTGTTTATATGGTGGTTATGAGCCTGAGATCAAACTTTTTCCGGACATCAAACAGCCAAATTTGGTAGCAACGGTAAGTCTGAAAGAAAAAACCGAAACTCGAGATGAATTACAAAGTTATATAAAAGATCGTCATACTAATCGGCGGCCATACAATAATCAACCTCTTACCGAGAAACAAAAAACCGAAATTAAAAATTGTGTTTTGGAACTGGGATTGGAAGATGGTTATCAGGTTAAGATTGTGGCAGATGAAAAAGAAGTTTATCAACTAGCAAAGACCGCAGCGTCGGTTGAAGAAGTTATTTTAGAGAATAAAACTACCCACCGATTATTTTTTGATGATATTGTTTGGACCAAAAGAAAAGAGAGCAAGGTGAAATCTGGTTTATATCTAGCCACCATGGAATTCGCAGTCCCGCAAAAAGTATTTTTTTGGCTAGCAAGCCACTGGCCGATTATGAAATTGATGAATAGGTTTGGACTATCACGATTTATAGCCCGGGAAGACACAAAACTTTACGCAAAAAGTTCAGCGATTTGCGGTGTAGTAATCCCTAGAACCACTCCTGAATCTTATATAAACGCCGGAAGGATTTTACAAAGAGTTTGGTTAAAGACGGTGAAATTGGGGTTAGCCCTTCATCCTGTGAGCGCTTTGCCATTTGCCGCTAGAAGAGCGCAAGGTTCCGGTTCAGAAGTTTTTAACAGTTTACATAGAGAGAAAATAACAAAAAATTACGGAGAGCAACTTTCTTTATTTAAAATAACCACAGAATTTGTTGGAATGGTTTTTCGAGTAGGTTTTGCACAACCTCCTAGCGCAGTTTGCTCAAAAAAAGAAGCACAAATAAAAATAATCTCTGAAAAATAAATGGAAATTTTTGCGAATTTAGATCTGTTTACAGTAGGTTTAACCGTAACCGGGATTGGGGTTTTGGGTTTTTTGGTTTGGTTAACTAACCGTCGGAGTATTACGAATCGGACTTTTTTTGCTTTTTCTGTGATTACAGTTAGTTGGGGGATTATAAATTATTTAAATTATCAAACCGCCTCCCCGATGGACACTTTATGGCTTTTGAGGATTGTATTATTTTTTGCTGTGTTACAAGCCTTTACTCTGTTTCAGTTTATTTATGTTTTTCCTTTGGAACAAGGAAATTTTTCTAAGGCCTATAAATATGGGCTTGTCCCATTGGTAATTTTTACAGCAATACTGACCCTCACACCAGCGGTGCTTAAAGAAGTCTTGGAAATTTCTTCCACCGGTGGAGCGACCAGAGTACGCAATGGAGTTGGTATCGGTTTGTTTGGGTTGGTTAGTGTTGGGTTAGTTTTAGACGGACTTTTAACTTTATACAAGAAAATCCGCATTGCTGTCGGCGTGCAAAAATCCCAGCTAAAAACTATTGCTTATGGTGTTTCTATTACTTTCGCTTTGATTATCTTTTTTAACTTTTTTCTGCCGGCATTTTTGGACAACGCTCTTTTTATCCCTTTCGGCGCGGTTTTTATTTTACCTCTAATTCTTTTTACTTATCATGCAATCATTCAACATCATTTTTTGAACGTGAAGGTAATAACTGTAGAAGTGTTAATAATGGTTTTAGCGGTAACATCTTTCCTTGATGTTTTAATTTCTGAAAGCTTAATCGAGGTTTTGATAAGGGTGGTGACATTTATTTTAGTTTTAGTTATTGGAGTTTTGTTGATTAAAGGGGTTTTAAAAGAAATTAAACAAAAAAATGAATTGCAAGTTCTTAGCATAAAACTTAAAAGTGCCAACGAGAAACTAAAAGAATTGGACCAAGCGCGGGCGGAGTTTATTTCTGTTGTCTCACACCAACTTCGTACGCCGCCCGCCACCCTCAAATGGTATTTAGCCGCTTTGTTAAGTGGAGATTTCGGGAAAGTCACAGCCGAGCAACTCGATGCCTTGCAAAAAGCCAACATCACCAACAACAATCTTATCTCATTAATAGAGGATATGTTGAATGTCTCTCGTATCGAGCGTGGTCGGATGGAGTTTGATTTTGTAAAAGGTGATTTAAACAAGCTAATCGAAAGTGTGATTGTTCAGCTAAAACCGCCGGCAGACGATAAAAAAATAGGTTTGGTTTATAAAAAACCGAAAAAATCTTTACCGGAAGTAGTGATGGACGGTGAAAAGGTAAAGCAGGTAGTAAACAATTTGATTGATAATGCTATTAAATATTCGAAATCGGGCAGCATTACAATCGAACTTTCACAAACTAACGAACAAGCGAAGGTTCGAGTTACGGACACCGGTAAAGGAATTGACCAAAAAGAATTAGAAAATATTTTTTCTAAATATGGCCGGGGAAAAGATTCTAAAAAATACGCTACTGGTTTGGGTTTGGGTTTGTATGTTGCCAAAATAGTAATAGAACAGCACGAAGGAAAAATTTGGGTGGAAAGTCCGGGACGGGGGAAAGGTTCAACGTTCGCTTTCACCTTACCGATGAAAGTCGGGGCAAGAGCGGAGAAAAAAGTTTTTAACATGGCTCAAAAAAGCAATTTAACAAAAAAACAACCTTCTGGTTGATAGGCTGTTTTCTTGTTGTTATTTAGGATTTATTAACTTGCCTTCTTTTACCCCCGCTCGTTTTGGCTGTACAATCTTTTGGATTCTTTCAATAAATTCGTCCGGGTCGATACTTTTGTGAAAATAATCTACTACCCATTTTTCTTTCGCCCATTGTTCGCCTTCACGAGAAAGATCTTCGTTGGTTAGAAATATGATAGGGATATCTTTCGTCGGCTCTTCTTCGTGGAGACGCCTGGCGACCGCAAATCCATCTTCGTTGGGCATGCGAATATCAAGCAGTATTAAAGCCGGCTGTAACCGTCTGGCGATTTCTCTTCCGGTGGGGGAATCGTTAGCATACAATACTTCGTATCCCGCCTTGGAAAGTTTTGCTCCCATAAGCCGTTGAATTACCGGATCGTCGTCGATTAGTAGAATGTGATGTTTTGACTCCATATAATTTATTATTTCTGACAGAATTCCCCCGCGGTTTATTTTGGGTATCGGTATTTAATAATAGTATATATCGAAAATTAATCGTTTTCAATAGCTTTTAGTGTAAAAATATGCAAATAATTTTTATCGAGATGGGCATTATTTTTTTGGCGATTTCTTAGTGTTATTTAACAATCTGATACCGCCCTATTAATTTTTCAGATGATTTGATATAATTCATTATATTAGTAATAAGTAATTTTATGAACAAAATTGCTGGGATAGTTATCGCAATCATTATAGTGATTGCGGGTGGTTTATTGATTTTAAACTTTAATAGTTCGACAGTAGATGATAATTCAATGATGGGAGGAGAGAGTGATCCGACTGAAAAATTACCAACCGATGCGCAGTTTACGCTCGACGCAGAAAGCTCAACTCTCACTTGGTCAGCATCAAGAATTGTAGGGGAGTCTCACACAGGGACAGTCGATATTGCTCGTGGAAGAGTCGTGCGTCAAGATGGAGAATTTATTGGTGGCGAATTTGTGTTTGATATGAATACAATTTCGGAGAGTAAAGATAACCAGATTTTTCTGAAAGACGTAAAGTCAGATGATTTTTTTGGAGTTGAACAATTTCCAACCGCCGATCTGGTAATCACCAGTATCGTGCCCGCAAGCGATTCAAGTTTTGCGGTAACTGGCGAATTGACCATTCGTGGCATCACCAACGAGATTTCGTTTACGGCCGACACTTCATTTTCCAAAGGGATACTTTTAGCTGAGGCCAATTTCGAAATCAACCGGACACGTTGGGGAATTGTGTTTGATTCGGGAACGTTTTTTGCGAATCTTGGAGATGAAGCGATTAAAGACGAAATACAGTACGAGTTGGATTTGGTGTTTACTCAAAATTAGTCGAACGGGACAAGGCGCTTTCTATATAGCAGACGTTTTTAATATTTTCTTACAATAAACCTCGCGTGAATTGCATGTGGTAGTAATTAAGATGTTTGTTTTTCCTCCCGGCAATGAGTTTATTCGCAAGCACGGGTTTCAGTTTTGTGGAGAAAGATACAGAAGACCCGAAGATTCTGGGACGCGCGAAGCGCGACCTTATGTCTCTAAAATACGCTCGGGCGAGGCGGCAAAAAAAATAGGTTTGAGGAAATGAATTCCCGCTCCACACTTGCTTTTGGTTGCCAGCGGACAAAAATAATAGAAACTTCTTACACATTGTAAAAATGTTATCTTGTTTACATGTACGAATATAAACTTAACCATATAGAGTCTGCTTCGCGCAGCCCGAACACAAAAATTGAACAAGAAAGCGCTTTTGAAATTGATGCGGCATCCTTTCAAAATGGTGTCACGGATTATTTTAAACTGATTTCTACAAACGAAAAAAGCGCCAAAGATTTAAAGGTTTACGTAGAAAAATTTTATGATGAACAAAAGATTTCTTCACCTGAAAACAGAGATGCAATACTCGGTTTCGCTGTTGCGGCGGCTAAACATCGCAATCCCCACATTGTTTTTGAAGTTTTGAAAAAAGAAGGTTTTTTGTCCGATAATCCGGAAAAATTAAATAGATTTTTAGAGTGTCTCGGCTCTCAAAAAGAGGATTTTCTTCCTGCTTTAGCGAAGGTTAATAATCCTGTAGAACAAAATCTTGGTATAGATGTAGACCCGGAAAAAGAAATTCGTCAGATATATTTATTTGAACAACTGACAAGGGCGATCCGAGCAAAAAATCCCAGCCAAGCTCATGCAATAGCGGAACAACTGTGCGGTCAAGTCGTGGACATTACCCACGCAACAGATTCATCGAGATTAAAGGCCATTTTACGTTCGGGAGAAATTTGGTCCAGTGAGGGTGGTGGTCATTACTACGGTAACGGGGTTTACGCTGGCGTTAACGGTGGTTTTAGACATTGGGGCGATCAAATGATATATTTTAAACAAGTTCCCGCGGAAAAGCTGTTGCCCGTAATAAACGCTAAACAACCCATGACAAACATACCGATAGAAAAAATAAAAATAAGCGACCCAAAACGTTTTGACGATATTGACGGACTTTCTCCGGATGATCCTTTTTTCTATTTGCCTTCAATAATCGAAGCTACGCCAAATCTTGATGAAATGAACAGTTATAGATTTCCCGGTTTTATGGAACCGGTAGATAAAGCAGTTTTAAAACAAATTGACAATTTACTCGGCTTGGTGAAAGTTGAAAAAGCCTTCGATGATTTTTATGGAATCTACGATCGGGTTTACGTGCAAGATAAGCGTCCTTTGGTATGCATGGCAGTTATGAACTCTTTATATACTGTTGGCGAAATAGTATGGGATGAAAAAACTGAACTGAATGTCGCAGAACCAATAAACCTTGAGGATGAAAAGGAAGTCAATGTTATTGTTGAACAAATATTGAGTTGTTACGTAACCGAGAGTCGTGATATTGATTCTCCCCATGGCCGACGGCATATAGAGCGGGTTATTGAAAATATTAAAATTTTATCGGACGAAATAAAAGCAGATATTAAAACTCGCCATATGGCTATAATAGCTGCCGCCGCGCATGATATTATTCGATATACTCGGGACATTTCTCCAAACTGGGCGTCCGCTCTTTGGGTAAAAAGATTATTAAACGGATTGTTGGAACGCCAATCTTTAAAAAAGATACGAGACGCCATTGTTCAACATAGTAGTCCAAAAGATGATCGGATTAACGATACTGTCATTACTCAACTTCTTTATGATGCGGATAAAATGGATACGAGAGCGGATAGATTTCATATGCATATAAGGGATGAACAATATAATAATGTGTCAGACGGACTATTTGAAGATTATATTGAGATGGTAATGGAGAGCGTTTATTCAAAGGTAGCCCGTGAATATTTAGAAGATCTTTTAAAACAGCAAAAACATCGTAAAGAAACGTTGCCTCATAAACAATTTTAGAATAAAACTTGTCTTTACTAAGTTTCCACCACCTGCCGAAGCGAGGGCAGGGCGGGAATTCATTTCCCCAACCCCCTCCTTCCGCCACACCCGAGCGGTCAGTAATTTTTGGTAAAGTAAGTTCGAGCGAAGTCTAAAGACACTTGAGAAATACTATGGAGGAGGAAAGTAAGTCGCTTTATAGGAGCGGCTTTTTTATTGGCAGGATTTGAAATAAATTTTGAGATTTGTTGTAATAGTTTAGATAGGAATGATTCTCAATTTAAAAGCACAATCCGATGAGGTAATAGCGAAGTTAGTGCAGACAGGCGACCGAGAGTCGTTCGGTCTTTTGGTGGAAAGGTATGAACAAAAAATGAAACGATATGTCCGCCGGTTTCTTTTTAACGAGCAGGAAGATATTACGCAGGAAATATTTATCAAAGCTTATTCAAACATCCAAAGCTTTGATACCAGCCGCAAATTTTCCCCTTGGCTTTATCGGATCGCGCATAACGAGTTGATTAATCAAATAAAAAAACGAGGGAAAGAGCAGGTGTCGTATTTTGATTTTGACACGGTATTCCCACACCTTAAAGCCAAAGAAACGGCAGACTCGGATATTTTACAAAATCAGGATAAAGAATTAATTGGCAAGCTGTTGCCAAAGTTGGACCCAAAATATCGCGAGCCGTTGTTACTATATTATTTCGAAGATCTGGATTATAAAGAAGTGGCTGAAATAATGAGAATTCCGGTTTCTACTGTGGGGGTAAGAATTAAGCGAGCAAAGGAAATTTTAAAGAAGCATATTATTGAATCTGAAACTAAATATGAATAATAAAGAAGAAAAATCGATTAAAGACCAGATTTTGGGAAAACTGGAAAAAGGCGGAATGAAGATGCGTCCAAAGTATTATTTTGTGATCAGAACAATTTTAGTTGTGTTAACAGTCGTTCTTTTGGTCTTAACCGTGTTGTTTTTAATAAGTTTTGTGTTTTTTCAGCTACGGTTTTCCGGATTACACCATACCCCATCTTTTGGTCTTCCTGGCGTGAAAGCGTTTGTGGTTTCTCTTCCGTGGGTGTTGATTGCTTTAATTGTGTTCCTAACTTTTGCATTGGAGTATCTTTTAAAAAAATATTCATTTACTTATAAGCGGCCATTAATCTATTCGTTGATGGTGGTGGTAGTTGTGGTTCTGGTGGTTGGTTTTGTAGTTTCAAATACGCCGTTGCATGATCGGTTTGCTATGCGCGCCATGGAAAATAGGTTGCCGGTTGCCGGGGGTCTGTATCGAGAGATAGAAAAAAGAGCTCTTGGTCACGCGCAGTTCGGACAGGTTACAGCTGTGCGTGACGACGAGTTTGATTTGGAAACCAGGTTGGGAGAAAGATTAACAATAAAAATAAATGAGAGGACGATATTTCAAACCGCCTTGAATTTGCGGGTGGATGACGTGGTTATGGTTATTGGCAATAAAGACAATGGAACAGTGGATGCCGTAAGAATTCAAAAGGTGCCAGACGAAAAATTTCCAATGCAAAGAATAAAAGGCAGATTTCATATGATGAAATAATTTATTCCCCCGATTGTAGTAATAGTTGAAAGAGGGTGAATAATAAACATTATGAAAAAGTACGCAATCATAACTTTAGTAGGAATTGGAGCATTGAGTCTTGTCGGGTTGGCTTCTGCTCATGGAGGGTTTGGAGGATTTCACGATGCTACACCCGAAGAACAAGCGCAACATCAACAAGAGATGTTTGAAGAAAAGGCAGAATTTCTAGGAATTACTGTCGAAGAAGTGAAAGACGTTTGGGTTGAAAATAAATCTTTTAAAGATTTAGCAGAAGAAAACGGGATTTCTGAAGAAGAGCTGAAAACACACATGCAGGAACAGCACAAGGTTCGTGCCCAGGAGCGGATGCAGAATTTGGTTACCGAAGGGATAATAACCCAAGACCAGGCTGACCAAAGGCTTGCAACAATGCGAGAGCGGATGGAGAGTGGAGAACTTCATCGAGGAGGGAAAGGTTTCCATTGTGGTTTTGGTAAATAATTTAGGCCTAATAATTTAAAAGTAATAGGTAAAAAACACTTTCCGGAAGTGCTTTTTATTTTTTAAAGCTTACTTGCAAAGGTTGGTTTCTATGTTATAATCTAAGTGTTATAAACTACGGATCAGAAATAAAAAATGTAATAGTAATATTAAATACAATCATATGTTGCAAACTCCAATTAAAGCCTTTTTAATAGTCGTGTTAGTTTTAGTCGTGATTGGGTTTATTTTAGCCGTCGCGCAGTCGCCGAGCGAGCAAGGGACCCAAGTATCCATAAATCCGGTAGACGAACCTTTGGTTTTGGGTCATACGTACTTTGCGGGAGCGAATACGTACTCCGGTAGTTTTATGACCCCAACTCCGTGCTACGATTGGGGCCAGACTGATGTTGAATTATCCGATACAAAACCGGAAAAAATAAAGCTGGTAATCTCTGCCCAGGAAGTTGGAGATTGCGTTGATGTTAAAACTCCGGCAAAAAAAGATTTTACTTTTTTAGTTCCATCTTCTCCTGATGCGGGATTGGTTGGGGTTGAATTGAACGGCAAGGAAGTTAAATTCGAAATTCGAAAGGACTAAATTTGTTCAAAAACTATTTGCCCGCTTTTGGAATTTCGATGTAATATAGTCACCGAAATTCTTAAGGCGGGTTTAAAATTTTTATGAGTGAATTGGTAAAAAAATCACAAAGAGTCGATCCTTCAATGCTGGTGCTGTTTGGAGCAACCGGTGATTTGTCGGCAAATTATTTACTGCCGGCTTTTTATCACCTGGACGCCTCGGGTTTTTTACCGGATGATTTAAAAATTGTGTGTGTTGGTCGTCGCGATTTTAACGAACAGAGTTACCTGGATTTTATCATAGAAAAATCAAATTTTCTTGAAAAACTAAAAAAACCAAAAATCAAAAAATATTTTCTAAAACACATAGTGTACTATCAAGGCGATTTTAGTAATCCTGATTCGTTTGCCGGGCTAACATCGGTCCTTTTCAATCTGGAAAAACCTACTCACAAATGTTACAACCGGTTATATTATTTTGCGACTTCCCCAGAATTTTTTTTATCAATAGCCGAAATGTTAGAAGGAGCCGGTCTTTTGAAGAGTTGTGAAGTTCATAACCGCACAATCCGAGTGCTTGTTGAAAAGCCGTTTGGTTTTGACCTGAAATCCGCAAAAAAGTTAAACAAATTATTGTTAAATTATTTTACCGAGGACCAAATCTATCGCATCGATCATTATCAAGGCAAAGAAACCGTACAAAACCTCATGGTGGTAAGGTTTGCCAACAGCATATTCGAACCATTGTGGAGTAAAGATAATATTGATCATGTTGAAATAAGCGTTTTAGAAGATGAGACGGTCGGTGGTCGCGGAAAATTTTATGATAGAGCCGGAGCCTTGCGCGATATGGTGCAAAACCATCTATTGCAGATGTTGGCTTTGGTTTTAATGGATGAGCCAAAAGAGTTGAAGACCGAATTGATCCGAGACGAAAAGCTGAAAATTCTCAAAGGACTAAAGTTATTTTCAAAAAAAGACTGTAAAACTGAAGTTGTGCGCGGTCAGTATGGCGGGTATATGAAAGAAACGGGGAAACAGAGTGTAACCGAAACATATGTTGCGTTGAAAGTTTT
The DNA here is from genome assembly GCA_002773695.1 of Candidatus Doudnabacteria bacterium CG10_big_fil_rev_8_21_14_0_10_41_10. Lineage (GTDB taxonomy): Bacteria > Patescibacteriota > Doudnabacteria > UBA920 > 2-01-FULL-50-11 > 1-14-0-10-41-10. The sequence continues at coordinate 33,444 of PFAJ01000015.1, forward strand.
TGTCGACCTGCCCAGATGGCGCGGCATGCCGATTTATCTGCGTACTGGCAAAGCGCTTTCCAAAAAGGTTACAGAAATTTCTATTCATTTTAAAGAGCCTTCGAAATGTCTGTTTACGCATTGCGCTTCCAATATTATGACCTTGCGAATCCAGCCGGATGAATCGGTTGATTTGCGAATAAACAACAAGATCCCGGGGTTTGGAGTTGATTTAACCCAAAAGAAGCTGCAATTTGGTTACAAGAAAGAATTTGAAAAGGACTTGCCTCCCGCTTATGAACGATTGCTTTTGGATTTTATTCAGGGTGATCAGCGGTTGTTTATTAGAAGCGATGAAATAGAAGCCGCGTGGAAATTTGTCGGGTCTATTACGGATAGTTGGCGCGATTTGCCGTTGAGTATGTATAAAAAAGGAAGTCATGGTCCGGAAGCGGCGGAGAATTTGATAAAAAAGGATATGAGGGAGTGGTGGACGGGGGAATAGTGAATTGTAAAGCTTAAAGCGAAAAACGAAAAATGAGTATCCTTTTGTCATCCCGGACGCCATAACGGGTGGTCCGGGATCCAGGAATCTGGATTTCTCCGCCTAGGCGGACGGGAATGACTCACGTAGTAGATTGGAAATTATTAATTTAAAATTCTAAAATGATATGTCTAAATCACAAATCGGTGTTATAGGTTTGGGTAAGATGGGGATGCAGATAGCCAGAAGACTGCATAAAAAAGGGCATAGGGTTTATGCATGGAACCGTAGCGTGGAACCGCGAAAGAAATTTAAAGAATATACTTCTCGACTTCGCTCGAAGAATAAGAGCGGAGTCGCGGGTTCGGTACCAGAGCTTGTTTCCGGTTTAAAAAAACCAATGATAGTCTGGACTATGCTGCCGGCCGGCAAGCCCACCGCGGATGTTATGAAAGTTTTGCTTAAAAATTTATCTCAAGGAGATATCGTTATAGATGGCGCTAACGAAAACTATCAAAATACCCAAAAACGCGCGAAAATTTTTGCAAAAAAAAGCATTGCGTTTTTTGACGCGGGCACCAGTGGAGGCGTGCATGGCGAAAAGAACGGTTTTTCGATAATGGTCGGTGGGCCAAAAAAACTCTGGAAAAAAGTTCGGCCGATCTTTGCCGATTTGGCAGCCGGTGATTCCTACGGCCTGGTTGGCGAGTCTGGTTCTGGCTAATTTGTTAAAATGGTCCACAACGGTATTGAATATGGGATGATGGAGGCACTTGCCGAGGGCTACGCAGTTATCAATAAATGGAACCCGAAAGTGGACCTGGCGCAAGTAAGTAAAATTTGGCAAAAAGGATCGGTGATTTCTTCCTGGCTTGTGGATTTGTCACGAGATATTTTTGAAAAAGAGGATATGCGAAAAGTGGTTGGGTTTGTAAAACACACCGGCGAAGGAATGTGGACAGTGGAGGTCGCAAAAAGATTGGGCGTGGATGCGCGCGTGATCAAAGCTTCTTTAGATGTTCGCAAAGAATCAAAAAATAAAAAAAATCAGAAGTTACTTCGGAATAAAATTTTGGCGTTACTTCGCAATCGTTTCGGCGGACACGATGTGATTAGGACATAGTATCAGGTATTTAGTATTAAGCATCTAGTATAAAAATATGAGAGCTTATGAAAGGACACCATATCGGGAGGTTCCAAAAAAGAATGACCCAGAGACTTTGAAAGCAATTACAAGTATTTATAAACAAATAAAAAATTTCCCAGAGGGAGTTAGAGGGGCGGTAATGAGAGAAATCCAAGGCGGTAAGCTAGAAGATTTAGCAAAAGAGAGCCCGGAAGAAGCCCTGACCGCAATACGGTCGATTGTGCAAAAAAATAGACCGAAGCCAGGCGGTGAAGGAGGTCTGGTATTATCAGTTGATTTACCAAATGCCTCGGAGTTTCCGCGACAAAGGTCTTCGAAAAAGCCAAAAATGGATCCGCGTGAAAGAATAAAAGATGATTTTATCCAAACTCACCACACCAAACCGCTAAAACCTCGCGGGGATTCTCGATCGGTAAGAACCGAGCCGGATCGATTATCCGAAGACAGGAAGCACGATTTTGAAGAAGTGGTATAGGTAGGTTATTGTTTAATATCAAGAGAAAACAAGGGTGACCCTTGCGGAAGCAAAGGTCACCTTTGTTGGAATGTCGTCGTTTATTTTTTTATTTTACATAAAGACATATTTCATATAGAATACCTGATTCTCGTCGTGTGAGACGTGGAAATGAAAGGCGATTATCGCCATAAGGAGTGACAATGAAACTAAGTTTGAATACGATATCTCAACACGAAGTTTTCGAGAGAGGGGTCGACCATGTTAACCCAAACCCCACCCAACTTGAGTGGGTATTCCAGATTTTTTTGAGTATCAAAGAGAAACTGGGAAACATTGCGGAAATGGTCGAGGTCGTGAAGATGGGATTTCGTCAGTTTTCGTTCGAGACCAAATACCCTCTCGTTCTCGACATTGAGGTGATTCTCGCCGAGCCGGGAGAGGTTCCTCATCCGAGAAGGAAGATCATTGTAAAAGGGGAGGGGAAAGGTTATTGGCAAGAATCAAACACATCGGCGACGAAACTCCCCGATGAGGTTGCGGATGACATAACTGTTCGCGTCAAAGGTGCCCTTTCCGACTTCGCCACCAACCTCAGACTTATGGCGGATCATATGGATCCCAACAAGTAACCGCCGAACCGGATTTCAAAACGCACCCAGTAGCGCTAGCTACCCGGTGCGTATTTTTTTTGACAATAAATATCGATCGGTATAAATTGTAAAGTCTTATCGCATAAAACAAGGGTGACCCTTGCTAACGCTGAGGTCACCCTTGTTGGTTTATTATTTCCAAAGAATCACTCTCGCGGGCGAGCCGTCGCTTGCTTTTATTTTGAGTGGCAACGCGGCAATATTGTATTTTCCCGGTTTTATCCGTGATAAATCCACCGCTTCAATAATCACTATCCCTTTTGCAAGCAATGTTTTATGCACCGGATGTCCGGGCGCGGATTTGGCCTCGATACCAAAGTAGTCAATCCCAACCAGGTCAATTTTTTTACTAGCTAAATATTTGGCAGCGTCTAGCGCGAGCGACACATAGTTGTCGACAAATGTTTTCTTTTTTAACAGTTGTGAGTTTCTGGTTTTGAACAAGATTTTGTCGCGCGCTTTGATATTTACATGAGCGAAGTCTTTGGGTCTGATAAGAGATTCTTTTTGAACTCCCCCCAAACCCTTCTTTGGTAAAGAGGGGGAGACAGATCGGACTTCGATCACCAGACATTTTCCAATCAGTTTATTTACCGGAATAGAATCGATGCCAGGACGGTTAAATAAAAAATGTTTTGGCGCGTCAATGTGTGTGCCAAAATGAGTTGCTATATCCATCCGAGAAGTTATGGCGGAGCCTTTTGACTCGACTCTTTTGAATTTGCCGTCGCCGGGCCAAACAATCGTTTTTTCGGAAAGTTCCAGAGAGATATCGTAATATTTCATAAAAATAATTCGTCATTCTAAGGCGGAGCTGAAGAATCTTCACAGTCATCGTTTATAGAGATCCTTCACTTCGTTCAGGACGACAGAGGGTTATTGATAATTTTTCAGTTAATAACTATACTTAACTTACTCAATTATAACATACCATTATGGATAATGATTTACAAAAACGATTTCGCGCGTTTGAACTTTTCAAACATCTTAGCGATCAAGATATTGTCGATTTCGAACGGATTTGCGTGACAAGAAAGTTTAACAAAGGAACCACGATTTATGTTCCGGGAGAGAAACGTGACCGGGTTTTTTTGGTTATTTCCGGCGAGGTTAAAGTTTACCAAATTTCTAACGGGAAAAAGATTACCATTGATGCGCATCGGGAAGGTGGTTTATTCGGAGACCTTTCTTTTGCCCACAAGCCTTTTGACGCAAAACCGACTAATTACGCGGAAGCGTTGTCTGATGTTTCGGTTTGCGCGATATCTTCCTACGATTTAACCGATTATTTAAAATCCCATACTCGCTTGGCTCTTGGTCTGTTGGTAAATATGCGCAACCGTTTACATATGGCGGAAAGCAAGATTCGCGACCTGGCGCTGTTTTCTGCTGACATTCGGATAATCAACGAGCTTATTCGTCATTCTCTTAAACACGGTAACGATCAAGGAGATTATTTTGAAATCCCAGAGCGACTCACCCACCAGGAAGTATCGGAAATGACCGGACTGGCTCGCGAAACCGTGAGCAAGGTTTTGGCGGGACTCACCAAAAGTGGAATGATAGAACTTTCCGATGATAAATTCTTTAAACTCAACAAGAAAAAAATAATAGAAGATTGCATTGATTGCATAAAGGTCGCAAAACTCGATATATTTTCTTAACCCCTTTTAACTTCCTTTTGGAAAGCGGAGGAAGTGGGGCAGATGTGACCAAGATTACAGATAAAGTCGTGCTTTTTTTATATGATTAAATCATAATTAATAAAACCAGTATGAAAAATGTTACGATTTATACGACTTCCACATGTGGCTATTGCAAAATGGCCAAATCGTTTTTTAAAGATAAAAACGTAAACTATAAAGAGGTCAACGTTGAGGCCGATCCAGCCGCTGCCCAGGATATGATAAAAAAATCCGGGCAGATGGGGGTGCCGGTTATCGACATCGACGGCCAGATTGTGGTCGGATTTGATCGAGGCGTGCTTTCAGAATTGTTGGGAGTATAAAATTTATTTCTTTCTTTAAGATAAAGGGAGATTAAGAAAGGTTATGAATTTTTTAATCTCATAACTCTCTTAGCCTCCTCTGGTCTTAAGAGGGGGAAAAATTATGTCATCAAAAGTTGTCTATGTGGTAATAATTATTGTTGTCGCCTTGGTGGCCGGTTTTGTGTTAAAGCGAGCTATTTTCGCCGAGAGTTTTGATTGGCCAACCAGTGGTCAAAAAAGTTTAGAAAAAGTTTCAGTCGCAGATGGCGAGACTGAAGAAATTATGATAACAGGCGGGTATCGCCACAGCGTTCTTTTGGAAGAGATTGTCGGTGGAGGTCCAGAAAAAGACGGAATCCCATCTATTGACGACCCGAAATTTGTTGACGTTAGAGAGGCGGAAGATTATTTAGACGACACAGAGCCGGGGATTTCTTTGACTATTGGTGACACTACCAGGTTTTATCCTTTTCAGATTTTGGTTTGGCATGAAATTGTCAACGATACGATTGACGGAAAACGGGTGATGGTGACTTTTTGTCCGCTGTGTTTGACCGGTGTGGTTTTCGATCCTATCGTTTCAGGTGAACGCGTCGAGTTTGGTACCAGCGGAAAATTATGGAATTCAAATTTGGTTATGTATGACCGAAAAACAGATAGTTTGTGGTCGCAAGTTTTAGGCGAAGCTATTGCGGGGGAAAAAACCGGAACAAAACTTGGAATAATCCCTTGGGACCAGATGAAGTTTGGCATCTGGAAACAAAAATATCCAAACGGCGAAGTTCTTTCCCGTGATACCGGCGCGACAAAGTTTTACGGCATTGATCCTTACGGGGACTACTATACCAACGACAAACTTTTGTATTCCCGGGTTAACAATCGAGACGATCGGTTAATCGAAAAAGACAACATTTTAGGAATAGTAATAAATGGAAAACCAAAAGCCTATTTAGTAGACGCGGTTCGCGCCGCTGGCGGAGTTGAGGACGATTTTTCCGGTGAAAAGATATTTCTGGAATATGATAAGGAGTTGGACGCAATAAGAATATTTAGAAATAACAAAGATGGAGAAAAGGAAAGAATAAACCCAATACCCAGTTTTTGGTTTTCGTGGGTTGCCATATATCCAAACACAGAGTTGTACAAATAATCATTAACAAAAAAATATGAGCTTTCACCAAGACGGAGATGGTCACGATCATGGGCAAGAAAAAACGAAAGGATGCCCTGCCTGTGGGCAGCAGCATAACACTGACGGATCCTGCGATTGCAGCTGTGAAAAGTAAGAACATCTTGTCAATTGCCACGCAAGACAAGAGTAAGGAATTCTCTACATGAGAATTTTTTTGCTCGTCCAAACGACTTAACCTTGGA
>PFAJ01000030.1 GCA_002773695.1 Candidatus Doudnabacteria bacterium CG10_big_fil_rev_8_21_14_0_10_41_10
CGATTTTAGCGATTGCAAAAAAAGACTTGAAAGTTTCAAGGTTGTTGCAAGGGATGACGATTTATCCAAAATTTCAATTGGTTTATTATGATAATATCGCAGACATCATTCCAAAATTGTCCGAATTTTAAGTTTTTTATTTAACGATAAACTTCCATACTTAGAAGTATGGAAGTTTATCGAGTGACGGAACATGTTAAAAGTATGATAAATAAAATGAATAAACCGAGAATTTCAGAAATTGCGGCGATTTCGAAAAACCGAGCTTTGGGAAAAAATAACGACTTGCTCTTTCGCATTCCCGACGACCTTAAACGGTTTAAAACTATTACCAAAGGCCACCCGATAATTATGGGGAGTAAAACTTTTGAGTCGCTCGGAAGCAAGCCTCTGCATGGAAGGTTGAATATTGTTTTGAGTATTGAAAAAAATTTTAAAGCTCCGGGAGCAAAACTGGTATTTACCCCAAAAGACGCGATTGACGTTGCGACAGCAACCGACACTCATGAGATATTTATCGTCGGGGGAGGACAAGTTTACAAATTATTTTTACCACAAGCTGATCGTTTGTATTTGACAGTGGTTGATAAGGAAGTCGACGCGGATGTTTATTTCCCGGATTATTCAGAATTTAAAAAAGTTATCTACGAAGAAGGTCGCGAATATGAAGGGCTGAAATACAAGTTTATAAATTTGGAAAGAGAATAATGAGCAAAGGCAAACTAATAGTATTATATGGGATAAACAATCTGGGAAAGACCACTCAGGTAAAATTGCTTGTGGAGAATTTAAAAAAGGCTGGGCGAAAAGTCTTGACTGGAAAAATTCCGGTTTATAGGCTGGATCCCACGGGAATTATGATTAACGAATATTTACGAAAAGGAAACCCGTATAATTTTGCCATGAAAGATATACAGATTTTATACGCGTATAATCGGATGCAGTACGAGCCGGAATTAAAAGCGATTCTGGCGGGCGGTACGAATGTGGTTTTGGAAGACTATTGGGGCACGGGAGTTGCCTGGGGTATAGGATATGGAGTAGAAAAAGAGTTGTTGTTGCGTTTGAATAAACCTTTTATGTGGGAGGATTTGGCGATATTGCTTGACGGGGAGCGGTTTGTCTCCGGAATAGAAAAAAATCATAAACACGAACAAGACAAAGAACTGACTGAAAAAGTGAGAGCGGCGCATCTGGAGTTAGGCGAACAGTTTTTTTGGAAAAAAATAAACGCTAATAAATCTATCGAAGAGGTTTCCAAGGCGGTTTGGGGTGAGGTGAAGAATATTTTTTAGGGTCATTGTCATCTAACCCCGTCCTGTTATAATAACTTTGCTTCTTTCATTGAAGGAGGGTTACAAATGAAACGGATGTTCTCTTCGATTGGGGATCCGTCTGGTTAATCGTATTTCTGGTAGTAAGTTTATTTTGTCCGAGTCTGGCGTCAAAAGTCGCGCCGGAGTAGCAAGAGCTGGACACTCGGCTCTTTTTTTATTATGATAGTTCTGCTCTGGCATGTTTCCGTGCCTAAAATAATGTCTCGAGATATCCATTTTTTACTGGGGGACACCCTCTACAGGCGCCTCTTGGAACTACAGGAAGCAACAGGCCGAAGTCTCCGATCACAAGTTCATATCTGTTTGAAGGTGATTCTCCCAATCGCCCAGGCGGAAAAGCGTTACCACTTAACGCCGACAGAGATAGACCTTGAGCCGAAAGTGCATAGCCAGCATGTTTTACTCCAACCCGAGGAGTATGATTTCTTGGTAGAAACCTCAAGCAGTTGTGGTCTGTTGGTTTCCGAGCTGATTCGGCAGTACTTGTGGGTCGCGGTGGAGTTCCACGAACTCTTCGGTCGAATCAGCTTGTGTTGGGCAAAGGAGGAGTTTCAACGCCAAATTAAAATGGAACTTGAAATCCGGTGGACACAGATTCAATAGGTTAGCCAAAAGCTGCCTATTTTTTTAAATAAATTAAAAGTTTTAAAAAATTCAAATATACAGCATGTCAAAGATCACTGAATTGCGAAACTCCAATTTCATATCATTGCGAGGAGTGAAGCGACGAAGCAATCCCCTGGGAAAACCGTGAGGTTGCCCCCCAGATCTAGTCCGAGGGTCGCAATAACACAAGCGGTTTAAGAGAGTTTCGTTATTTATAGTCAAAAACTCTTTTTAACATCGTCAATTTGGCAACAATATGATACAATCAATTATATGGAAAATTACTCTTCAGTCATTAAAAGCTTCAAGGAAGAAATAAAAGCCTTGGGGCAACATCTTTGACTTACCGCAATTGAAACAAAAGACCGGGGAGCTCGCGGAAACAATGCAGAGACCCTTTTTTTGGAATGATCAAAAAAAAGCAAAAACAGTTTCAAAGGCGGTGGATAACTTGCAGGATAAAATTGATTCGTTCACTTCTTTAGAAAACGAAATTGATGAGTTTGCCGGTTTGGTGGAATTGAACGCGGCGGAGAAGGATAAAAAAGTAGAAAAAGATATTGAAGAAAAATTTTTCAAAATTAAGAAAAAATTAAAAGAGTTCAGGCTCCAGGTTTTTCTCTCCGAAAAATACGACGATCATAATTGTTTGGTTTCCATCCATTCCGGCGCCGGCGGGACCGACGCCCAAGACTGGGCAGGAATGTTACTGCGGATGTATATGCGATACGCGGAAAGACGCGGATACAAAGTTGAAGTGTTGGATAAAAGTGACGGACAAGAAGCGGGGATAAAAAGTGTGGTTTTGGAAATTATCGGTCATTACGCGTTTGGATATTTTAAAAGCGAAGCTGGGGTTCACAGGTTGATTCGTTTGTCGCCGTTTAATCCGAGCCACACCAGAGAAACATCTTTTGCGCTCATAGAGATTTTACCGGAATTGGAATCGCACGAAGAAACCAAGTTGGACCCGAAGGATTTGAAAATCGAAACATCGACTGCTTCAGGGCACGGCGGGCAGTCGGTTAACACCACTTATTCGGCGGTTCGAATAACGCATATCCCGTCAGGCATAAAAGTTTCTATCCAAAACGAACGGTCACAACTGCAAAATAAGACGCAAGCCATGAAAATTTTGCAGGGTCGGATAAAAGTCTACGAAGAAGAAAAGTTGCGACAAAAGAAACTAAAAATTCGCGGGGAGTTTCATTCAGCGGAATGGGGAAATCAAATCCGATCATACACAATCCACCCGTACAAGCTGGTAAAAGATCACCGAACCGGATTTGAAAGCAGTGATCCCGAAGATGTGTTGGATGGTAATATAGACGAATTTGTTGCCGCGTATTTAGAAGGATAAAAGGTTCAGAAAAAATAAAAAAACTATGTCATCTCGAAATTTATTGGGGATATCTGATTACGGTAACTTGCGTTATTTAGTTAAGATCCTGACTTTTTTCCAGGATGACAAAAATAAATGATTCGTTTTATAAAAGTTCATAAAAATTATAAAGAAGGTGAAGTCAGGGCGTTAAACGACGTCAATTTTGTGATTAAACAAGGAGAATTTATTTCGTTGGTTGGTCGTTCTGGCGCCGGAAAAACCACGCTTTTAAACCTCATCACCCTAGAGTTAAAACCGGATGTTGGTAAAGTTTTGATTGAAGGACAAGATATCTCTAAAGTCGATCCTTCCGACAGTCATTATTTAAGACGAAAGATTGGTGTAGTTTATCAAGATATAAAACTACTTCCCGCAATGACCTCATCCGAAAATGTCGCTTTTGCCATGGAGGTTGGTGGGGTGCCAAATAATATTATCGAAAGAGATGTGCCGAGGATTTTGGATTTGGTAGGACTGAAAAATAAAATAAACTCTTTCCCTCACCAATTGTCGGGTGGAGAAAAGCAGCGGGTGGCGATCGCGCGGGCGCTTGCTCACAAACCGCAACTGCTTCTCGCGGATGAGCCGACAGGGAATTTGGATGATGAAAATGCCGCGGAAATAATTGATTTGCTTTTGAAAATAAATGGTTTTGGGACAACCGTACTGCTTGCTACTCACGATTCCGGGTTTGTGAATAAAATAAAAAAACGAGTGATTACCCTGGAAGACGGGAAAATTGTTAAAGATCAGGAAAGAGGAAAATATGAATTGTAAATGTCTAATGGATGATTAAATTTTCCAATTTGGTTATTGGTTATTGATCCGAAATTAGTAATTAGAAATTTTTAAGGTATGCCGATGATTTTAAATTTTAAAAGAATAATACGATACGGGATTCTTGCTTTGTGGCGAAACGGATGGTTGACGCTTTCCGCGGTCGTGGTGATGACCGTGACGTTGATCGCGCTTAGTTCTCTTATCGTTGTGAACCAGTTGGCGGAACTGTCCGCAGACAACCTCCAAAACCGGGTTAGTATCAGTGTTTATTTGCAAGAGGGGACGACCGACGAAAAATTAGATGAAGTAAAAGAGGGTATTGAAAGTTTTGAGGAAATAAGGTCGGTTAACACTATAACTTCGGCCCAAGCGTTAGAAGATTTTCGTAAAAAACATCAAGATGACGATTTAATTCAAGCTTCTCTTGATGAATTTGGAGAGGATAACCCATTGCTTCCTTCATTGGTTATAGTTGCCCACGAGCTTGATTTTTACCCGATCATTAGTCAAAAATTGAACCGGTCGAGATTTTATCAAATTTTTCATCATATAAATTATGAGGATAACCGTGAGCTGATTGAACGATTGGACGGCGTGACCGCTGGAATAAAAGCCTTTGGGATAGCCATTACAGCGATTTTTGGCTTTATCGCGATCGCGGTAATGTTTAATACCCAACGCTTGACTATTTTTAGTCGGAAGGAAGAAATTGAAATTATGCGGTTGGTTGGGGCGTCTAACTCGTATATTCGTGGCCCATTTTTGGTGGAGGGGATAGTCTATGGTCTTATAGCAACTTTAGTTTCGTCGGGAATATTGTATCCGGTGATGCGCGCGGTGGAGCCAAAGATAAATTTGTTTTTTGAGTTAGATTTGTCCGCGGGGACCTTTCTTTCCGAGTTTTGGTTGTTGGTTTTAATCCAGCTTGCGGTCGGGGTTGCGTTGGGTGTCATCTCGTCAGTGATCGCGACAAAAAAGTATTTAAAGGTATAACTACAGATACACAGATGAGCACAGATTACGCAGATAAAAACTATAACGCGTTGATTTATTAGCAATAAAAAAAATCGGAACTGAAAGCACCGACTGAATATGTGGTTTGGGGGTGGTGGTTAGGCTGAGAGTGCGTCGGCTAGTTTGAAGTAAACCAGAGCGCTTGCGAGAAATACCATAATCCCTGGACAAGTGATAGCGATCACGGTGAAGTACAGAAGATACTGGATAGGCACTCTCATAGTCTCTCACCAAGATGTGCAGTCAAGAATCGTAAATGGAGCTACGATAAGACCGGTACCGAAGATTGACAATGTTATCGTAAGCCATACATTGTACACCACTTTGTTTTCTCCAGTTGAGATATTGTAACATTAGACTAGTTAATAGCAATTATTTAGTCAAATCCATGAAAATCATTTTATTACAAGATGTAAAAAATCTCGGGCCAAAAGGAAAAGAGGTCGAAGCATCCGATGGGTACGCTAGGAATTTTTTGATACCAAAAGGTTTTGCGTTAGACGCGACTAATGTCGCAAGTCACGAGATTGTCCAAAAAATCAAAAGCGCGCAAAAACAGCAAGAGAAGAAAAAAAGCGAGCAGTTTTCAATTATAAATAAATTGCAGGGGAAAAACGTAAAAGTTGTGCGAGAGGCGACTGAATCTGGAACTCTGTACGCTGCGGTTACAGCGAATGATTTAGCGAAAGTTATGAAAGATTTGCATCTTGAGGTAGATCCTAGTAAAATAAAAATAAATAAACCTATAAAGAGTTTAGGCCTTCATCAAGCTGAGTATAATATAGAGAACACAAAAGTTTGCTTTCAAGTACAAGTCGATTCTGACAATCTTAAATCCAGAGCTCAAATTTCAAAAATCAAACTAAATCCAAAATACAAATAACAAATAAGTTTTTGATTTTGGGTTTTAATATTTATAAGACTTACGCGTTTGAGCGTGAAGCACCGCTTTCAAGGGTGACCCTGGGCTTTTGTAAGTCTAACCACCTTAAAGATACAGGTCGCAGAATCCCAAAAGATTCGCATCTTCCCCGATTAGATTCAGCCCAATATCACCCTTAAAAAAATGAAACGTGTAGATTCTAATTTATCTGAAATTTAGATTTTGACATTTATATTTTTCAACTATGTCCTATCACATCAAAGCGAGAAAAGCAAGAAAATCACAAATCAAGTTCATTTTCCTTTCCGGAGGTGTAATCTCGTCTGTCGGAAAAGGTGTTGCCACCGCAGCGATTTCTACTCTTTTGGAATCTCGCGGTTACAAAGTCGCTCCGGTAAAGGCTGATATGTATTTAAACGTTGACGCTGGAACCATCCGCCCGCAGGAACACGGCGAAGTTTTTGTAACAAAGGATGGGGTTGAGACTGATCAAGATTTGGGAAACTATGAGCGTTTTATCAATGCTGATCTAACAAGTTCGAATTATATTACCAATGGGCAGATTTATCAGAAAATAATCCAAAGGGAAAGGAATTTTGGATATGCCGGTGAAGATGTAGAAATCGTGCCTCATGTGCCGGAAGAAATTATTTCCAGACTGGAACAGGCAGGCCGTGAACGAAAAGCCGATTTTGTTATCGCGGAGATTGGCGGAACGGTCGGGGAATATCAAAACGTTTTGTATATGGAGGCAAATCGGATAATGAAATATCGTGATGGCCGGGACGTTATTCATGTTCATGTCGGGTATTTACCGACCCCGCCAAGCGTCGGTGAGATGAAATCTAAACCGGTACAAACCTCTGTTCGGATTTTAAATGGCAGTGGAATTCAGCCGGACTTTTTAATTTGCCGAGCAGAAAAAGAGCTGGATGACAGGAGAAAGGCAACACTTGCATGGATCACCAGTGTGGCGGCGGAAAATATTATTTCCGCGCCGAACATGGACACTATCTATAAAGTTCCAGCCTATTTTGAAAAGCAGAAACTTACAGATAAGATTTTGAAAAAGTTTGACATGGATTCAGGGAAGCAAGATTTGAAGGAATGGAAAAACCTTGGCACGAAAATTACTAAAATAAACTCCGGGACGAAAGAAATTGATATTGCCGTGGTCGGAAAGTATTATGAGACTGGCGCGTACAAATTGGCGGATGTGTATATTTCTGTGGTTGAAGCAATAAAACATGCGTCTTGGTTAAATGGAGTGAAGGCAAATTTACATTGGGTGTCGAGTTTGGATGTGGAAAAACAAGGCGCGAAGAAAATCCTCGGAAAATATGATGGAATTGTCGTTCCTGGCGGGTTTGGCAGTCGTGGAACAGAAGGGATGATTATGACTGTCAAATTTGCCCGTGAAAATAAGGTTCCTTATTTAGGTCTTTGCTATGGTATGCAAATGGCGACAATTGAGTTTGCTAGGAACGTTGCCAAAATTCGGGACGCGAATACGACTGAAGTCGAACCAAAAGCCAAACATCCGGTTATCCATATAATGCCTGACCAAGAGAAAAAAATGTTGAAACGTGAATACGGCGCGTCGATGAGATTGGGTGGCTGGGATTGTGTTATTGCGCGTGGGACTAAAACGGAAAGAGAATATTTAGGTCGCGGTCGCGTGAATAAAACCGGCAAAGCAAAAATAAACGAGCGGCACAGGCATCGTTATGAATTCAACAATAAATACAGAGACAAACTGGTAAAAGCCGGGTTAGTAATTTCCGGAACTACTCCCGATGGAAAGTTGGTGGAGATAATCGAGCTAAAAGATCATCCTTATTTTGTCGCGAGCCAGTTTCACCCGGAATTTCAATCGCGACCGTTGGATCCGCACCCTCTTTTTGTGGGATTTATCAAAGCCGCGATAAAGAAGAAAAAATAAATCTAAGACTTACGCGCTTCATCTTTTTTAAAAGGTGGCTCTTGTTTTGAAAAGTATAAAAAAAAACGCCTCACCGTACGAGCGTAGAGAGAAGGGAACCTTCTCTGAATAAAAAAACCGCCCGTTTGTTCGGGCGGTTTTTTTATTTTGTTTCAACATCCACTACTGCTTTTCGTTTCAGATTTCCGGTAAAACCTTTGATCAATTTTTTGCGGAATTTTACGATACCTGTCATAAGCGCGTACAACGTGTCATCCTTGCCACGGCGGACATTGTTACCAGGATGGTATTTTGTGCCGCGTTGCCGAACGATGATTTGACCGGTTTTAACTTTTTGTCCACCAAAAAGTTTTACCCCCAAATATTTTGGTTGTGAATCTCTTCCTAATGCCGTAGATCCTCCAGCCGCTTTATGCGCCATTTTATTTTACTTTAAATATAATAATTTCTCTTACTACTATTTGATCCTTTCGATCATAGATAATGGATTTTCTCGGGGTAACCTTTAAAAAACCATATTTTGTCACGGTTTCTTGTGATATAGGATCTTGAATATCGTAACCGAGTTTCAAAATTTTGTCAACAACTGGGAAAGAAATATAGCCTTTTCTTACTCGATATGCGGGAAGCGCCATAACTACAGTCCGGCCCTTTGGTAAGATTTTTTTAAACTCTTTAAAAGCGCTTAAATATACTTTTGAAAGTTCTTCAAAGTTTTTTGCCATTTCACTTTCATTCGGCTCTTTGGCGTAGGTAGGTCCGAGCGTCCCTTCTGTTATAATTGCCAGGGGTTTCTTATCGGGAAAAGCTTTTGAGATTTTACCGACATCGGCTACTTCTAATTCAAATTTATGAGGGGGGAGTTTGTAACGAGTACGGAACCAGTCGAGATTTTTTTCGGCGTCATTAACGGCTTTTTGTGAAATATCGGAGCCTAAAACCTTGAAACCAATCAACATCGCTTCCTGAAGCACCGTACCACTGCCAACAAACGGGTCCAATATATATCCGCCTTTATTTTTTTCATCCGGTTCGTATTGCGCGAGGTTGATCATAATTTGCGCTACCTTTGGCGGCAACATTCCAACCCGGGAGTCTCTTATCGGTCGCTGGTAATCGCGTCTGCCATAGTCGGAGAAATCTTGCACGGTAAGAGTTTTAGCGATATATATTTTCGTCTCGGAAACCAGCAAATCTATTTCCGCCCCTTTTTCCAAAAGATGGTTGTTTGTAACCGCTACACTAGGAAGAGCCAGAGAGTTTCCTTCAGGAAGAACCAATCGGGAGGACACGCCATTTTCCTGAAGTAGATGCTTTATATCCATCCCGACGTTTTTATTTTGATTCCTTAAATTAACTTTGTAGGAAAGGGGATAGAGGCTGACCCCAAACTGAACTTTGCCTTTGTATTCGGTTAAAAGTTTTTTGAGATTTTGTGGCGTTAAATATTTTTTCAGTGTAAAATTAACATAGTCATCGGGTAGTTTTTTAGTCAGCTCGTCGGCGACTCGCATTATTTTAACAGTTCCGCCGAGACGTTTTTGCAAACTCTGCACATCCAAGACTTGATTGGTTTTTATTATTAATATTTCCGTGAACAATCCCGTAATTTCATATTCAACACCGCGCCTCGTTAGCACCGACAAAATTTCTGCCAGAGACAGAGTGTACACACGGCCGAGATGGAAAGCTAATTTCATAAAATATTTGTATTTCTCGACTCTCTCCGTTCGCTCGAAAGATAAGAAATAATATTGTTCGAGCAGGGTCGAGAACTATAAATCGTTAATTGTATAAGAGAAGCCTTGTAATTTATGAGCAATTGGTTAAATAAAAATCAACAAAAAATAGCCGTGGGAATAGGGTATTTGTTAGTATTTTTTTTGGCATTTGGATTAGGAAAAATCAGCGCCTCTATTCCCAATCCTCCTGAGATTAGTATTGAAGAACCCAACTCTATTCCTTCTAATGTTAATACTACTCCTGAAATACAAGGAATTCAAGTACCGGGTACCAATACCACAAAGCAAGGCGCTTCGAGTTTCGATCCGGTTGAAGGACAGTGCGAGGGTAAAATAAAAGGAAATATTGGATCGTCTGAAAAAATTTACCATATTCCCGGGGGAAGTTTTTACGATCGCACTCAAGCGGAACGTTGTTTTAATGCGGAAGCAGATGCTTTAGCGGAAGGTTTTCGTAAAAGTAGTAGATAAGGAGATAAAAAAACAGGGAGCCTGTAAAAGATCTCGTATGAAAAGACAAGGGTGACCCTTGTGAGGTAGCCAAAGGTCACCCTTGTTATAAGTTAATAAAAAAACCACCAGCATCACCGAAGTGACGAAGTGGTCAGAAATTACCAGGCCCACTTTCACGCAACCATAACCAGCCAGCAGCCCGGCTCGTCTTTTTTCACACCCAAAGGCACCGAGCTTTTGGTAATGACTTGCGTCAAAGCCACAAGCTTTGCCACCCACTCTTTGCCTTTCAATTACGAAATACCCATCTCTTCTAGCCCCTAATCTTGGATAATGCTAAAACAGCTTAATTGTCTAAGATTGTTGGTTA
>PFAJ01000024.1 GCA_002773695.1 Candidatus Doudnabacteria bacterium CG10_big_fil_rev_8_21_14_0_10_41_10
TCAAGCCAGAGTTAATCATCCTGAAATCTTTAATTCACCAAGTTCCTTTCTATCCTATGTGTTCCAAATTAGTTAGATTGACCCGCCGCCATATGCTTGATATTTTTCCTCCCTTATGCTAAAAATTAGGCATAACAATGCCCATAAGGAGGGTATCAAATGGAAATGAATACCATGGGGGGCAAGTCGATAAACAGATTGACTTGTCTCACTTACCTGCACCACCTGCTTTTGGTCGTTTTCATCGCCGCCGCGTTCGCTGAAACGCCACCCGCCGTCGTTGACGATGGCTTCGGTCTTTCCCATGTGGTCAAGCTACACGAGATGGATGTTGATGACGCCTCTCTCATAACCGCCATCCGCGGCGCCGAGAAAGTCAGCTTCGACACCTCGGTCGATGGCCTCATTACTATGAAGCAGGCCGGGCTTTCCGACGCGGTAATTGCCGCCGTCATTGAACGGTCGGCGAAGTCGGAAAAGATATCCACCAGGGATCTGCTCCCGGTGGAAAACCAATCCGGCTTTTCAACCGCAAATGGCGCCACCGTGTGCCAGAACGGCACCACGCTCAACCTCGCTATCACCACCGGCTACAACCAGTTCCTTCCCGGTAAAAACAGCCCCATGAAAGTGCTGTCCGAAACGGCGGGTCCGGGCATTGCTTTCGGCGCGGCGTCGATGCTCGGCGCGGGCGCCTTGGGTGCCGCCGGTGGTGCTGCAATCATGGCCGGTCCTGTCATCGGGCTGGTAAATCTCCACCGGGCCAAGACCATTAAGGGCTATGAGTACGAGCTGTTGCAAGGCACCAGCTCAACCACGCCCCTAGCCTCGGCTCCCGCGGAGTTCACCATTCCCTACTCGGCGTACTCCGACAACCGCTACCGGGTTGCTGAACCGCATCTCTTCCGGCTCACGGTGAACACCGAAAGCCAAACACGTGTGCTTGGAACGGCGAAGGGATCTGTAAAATACAAACAGATCACTAATGAGACCAGCAATAAAAAACTGGAGCCGTTTGAGCGCGAAGAGGTGCCGGCGGAATTCGGAAAGACCCCAAGCGGCATCACAGCCCAAATCGACGCCCTCGCGCCGGGTGAGTATGCCATCGTGTTCCTATACGATGGCGAAACGCTGGACAACAGCATCGACTTCTCAGTGCGCTGACGTGCGAGGGTTTCGGCGGCATCCTCCTTTCCGGCGCTTGAGACCGGCTGGAACTCACCTCCTCCGGTTTCGGCCGGACAAATCCATCACCTTCTTCTTTTAAGAAGGTGTTTTTTTATCCCGTCTTTTCCCTCTGCCCATTCACCCCTTTTCTTCTGCTTAATTTTTCCCCCACTCCTTCTTCCCCCCTTTTACCCTTTCCACCCATTCCACCCCTTTACTTTTGCACATACAAGAAGACCGTCTTCTTGTTCGATTTTGACTATTCTTTTTTTCCGCCGATTCTTTCAATCGTCCGCAGAACCTCCAGCGGCACCGCGAACACCACTGTACTGGTCAAGCTCGAGTCAATGAACGGCGACACCCGCGCCCGGACCATCCAAGGACAAAAAGGCAAGACGAAAAAAGGCTCTTTCGAGGCCAACAGTCCTATCGAACGGCACGAAATCGCGACACAATTCGTGTCGCAGTCCGCGTAAGGTGCGGTGTTTCGCGCGCCGAACCTTCTCCCGGGAGAGCACTACGCTCTTTTCAGTGATGCCACCGGCATCGCTTATGATTTCAGTGTTCAGTAGGAGGACTTCCAGCCCTCCTCAAATTTCACCCCGGCCCCATCTATAGATGCGGGCCTTTTTTTATAAAAAAATTTTATAATAACGATCCCTGCGGCAAGCCGCAGGGTATTCTGCTAGAAATAATAAAAAATAAATTTGGATTGCCTGAAAAAAATATAAAAAATGATAGAATAATATACAACGACACGCCAACCTGATCGAAAAAGTTTATAAAAAAACCACGCCAGAAGATAAAAAATTAATGGAAATATTACCAAAAAATAATACTGCCTCAAATCTTCCATTGCGCTAAAAGGTAACAGCAGAACTATAGTCGGATCCAAGAACCAATACCACAAAGTTTTTTTACTGCTTCCGGAATTTTTAGCTCGATTTTTTTTATATCGAGATAGACGCGATTATAGTAAACAACGGGCAGAAACAAAACAAGAAAAACGGACAAAAAATAAAAAAACTTTTTTTCCAAAATAAAACTGATATCAAAAAAGGATAAATTGATAATATCGGCGCAAGCCAAAAGCCAAAATAAGATGCGACTCGGCTCATAAATCCTGTTGGAGAACCGGATCCGGAAGCAATATTAAGCAAACTTTTTGCATTTATAAAATGGCGAGATATTTCGTAATACAAATACGGAGATAAAAGAACAAGAGCGGTCAATATAAAAACCGCGAAATAACGCCAATTTATTTTCGGCCGTTGGATTAAAAACACATCAAATAATATTATCGGCAAACACACTAAAGGAACGGCGTGAAGCTGAACTGCGACAGCAAAACCCAAGGCTAGAACGATCCAATGTTTAAAGTTCGACTTCTCCTCAAGAATTCTTTTTAGCGCCTAAAAAAATAATAGCGCAAAAAAAGGAATAAAATTTGGGTTGGATCCGTATCGCGCAAACTGAATAGTGAACATTGAGGTTGCCATAATAAAAACAGCCGCCAAAGCCAGAGTTTTGTCTCCCCACCACTCTTTGACGACAATGCAACTAAAAACAATCGTCGCTAGAAAAAATATCAGGCTAGCCAGTGCTAAAGAAAAAACTTTAAATCCGGTTACTACGACAAACGGGTAAAGAAGATAATAATATGCGGGGCCAAAATGAAAACCACCAAACATCGAAGGATGGCCTTGTAAAATTATTTCCCCGTCATACATACTCTGAACCACAGCAATATCACGATATAGTTCATAGGTAGCATAAGTTGACTTTCCTTCCAGATCCGGAAAAGCCAAAACAAAAAACACAGCTAAAGCTAAAAACAAAAAGCTGTGCTTTCTAAAAAACCCAACTAACCGGCGTCCCCAATCTGAATTCATTGTTTATTAATTCTCACTGCTTATCACAAATATTTCCTTTTCAATAAAACACCCCTTTTCTGTATTTTAATTTTATTAAAACTTTCTCACTTGGAAAAAACATTGGCTCCGGCAATTCATCCAAAGGAAACCACTGCCACTGCGTGATTTCATCCGGCTCCATAACTTTTGGCTCGCCCTCAAAATCATCGGACATAAGTCAGACGGTCACAAAGTGCGCGTCAGAAACTTTATCGTTTTATACCGATATGACTTTTACAGAGTTAAGCTTGATGCTGGTTTCTTCCGCAACTTCCCGAATCGCCCCCTCTTCAAACTCCTCGCCAAATTCAAGTTTCCCACCCGGTAGCGTCCACGTGCCTTCGCCATACAACTCGGAATCAGCTTTTTTTGGGTCGGAATGCCGCTTGCCGAGCAGTACTTTGCCGCCTTTGAGCAAAATCACCCCAAACCCCACGCCTGGTTTATTTAACTTATTAAACATAGCATTTTATCTTAAAGGGAGCGAAGCAGATTTAGGATGGAAAGTAACAAAAATATCAAACCTAAAATAAACAAACTATAAAATACTAAGTCAGTATTAAACCTTTGAAACCACTGCCTTCTATTTTTCCATTCTGGTTTCCCTGTCATCACCTCTATTTGATTTTCAAAATCTGTGTCGGATAAACTATGCATCTTTGAACTTAAGTCTATAATCTCTTTGATTATTTTGTTTGAATGATTGAGTGCCTCGTCTAACATGTCAGGTGAAGACTTCAGATCAGAGACAATTATACTTCTTAACAAGAAAATGCCGAATACAACATCAATAAAAAAAGTTAGCGCACAAGCTATGAGATATATTTCGTTGAATTTGCTTTGCGAAAGAAGTGGAATTACTACGGCTAAAACTCCTATTTATATAGAGATGATAAACTTCGTGAATTCATGTGCCTTACCCACCAAAAAAATACTGTCTGCGTGAAATTTTTCAATCTGAGTATCTTTGAATCGATTCTAGCCGTCAACAAGATCTTCAAGCAATTTTTTTTTCTTTCTGGTTTATCAGTTTTTATTTCTTCCATATAATGATCCAATTATTTCAAAAGTTCCTTTTCATCAATGGTCGCCACTCCCAATTTCTTGGCCCTATCAAATTTCGAGTCCTGGTTCTCCCCTCAATCATATTTCTTCAACTTTATACCTTTCTTTTTTACTTATTTAATTTCTTTATTCTTTCTTACTTTATTTCTTTCTTTCTTACTTACCCAAGCAAGTACATTCATACACGACTGTATGAATGTATAGGTGTTTACTCAATAGATAAGGATTGTTTTGCAGATATCTTTTTTCGCTTTTTCGCTATTGCCTTATCAGCCGACTTTATACCTGCTTTCAAAACTTGACCAAGGATGCTTTTTCGAACCAAACCTTCAGTCGATCTTCTCTCCCAGCGCTTCTGCCTTTCCTCCTGATACTTTTGATACTTGCCTTCCATTTCCAAGAGCTTATCGTGTGTTTTTCGTAATCCTTCACCTTTAATGGCTAAAGTATTACTGATTACAGTAATTGTTCGCGCTGTAACTTTTAAATCTTTGATAATTTGCTCGTAGCTTTCTTCATTTAACAAACGCCTTGCTATTTCTAAACGTTTGGCTAACATTTTATATTCCGTATGGGTAAAAAGATCTCTAAATAATATCCTAATGTCTTCTTTTGAATCCATTAACGTAAAAGCTGACCATAAATTATTTATGTAATGTCCTAAATCTTTGGAATTTTCCTGTCTTCTAGACACTTTTGCCATAACCCTAACTTTTTCATAACACATTCATACACGACTGTATGAATGTATTATATTCTTGCTAAATTATTTAAGCAAATTTAAAAATTCTTTTTCGCTCAAAATTTTAACGTCTAATTTTTTCGCCTTCTCTGCCTTACTACCGGGATTTTCTCCCACGACCACAAAATCGGTATTTTTGGAAACTGAAGAGATCCAATCACCGCCGGCAGAACGCACCACGGCCTTGGCTTCGTCACGCGACATGGTTTCCAATGTTCCGGTAATTAAAATTTTTAAACCTTTTAATTTTTCGCTTTTCGCTTTTCGCTTTTCACTTTCAACCCTCACCCCCGCTTTCAACAAATCCTCAATATATTTCTGGTTCTGTTTGTCTGAAAAATACTCGTAAATAGACTTCGCTACGGCCGGGCCGATATTTTCTATATGGTCAAGATCCTCGTAAGACGCTCTTTGCAACTTCTCAAGCGAGCCAAAGTGTTTTGCCAAATCAATCGCTGTTTCTTCGCCCACATGCAAAATCCCAAGCGCGTAGATAAACCGCGACAAAGTAATCTCCTTGCTTGACTGGATTGAGCTAAAAATGTTTTGCGTGGATTTTTCCTCAAACCGCTCTAGTGAAGAAATATCCCCCGGAGTCAATTTAAACAAATCTTCCGGTCCGCGGATCAGCCCCTCCTCAAAAAACTTTTCCAAAATTTTTGGTCCCACGCCTTCCATATTAAAAGCCGCTTTGGAGGTAAAATATCTTATCTGCCGCAACTGTTGTGCGTAGCATTTTCGATTCGTACACACGGTCGCGACACCCATCCGAGGGTTACCCTCGGCAACTGCACGAGGGTAACCCTCGGAACCCGATGAAAGTGTTCGTCTTTCCGTCTTACTCCCGCAAATCGGACACTTTTTCGGCATAACAAATTTTTTCTCCTTTCCAGAGCGCAACTTTGGCAAAACCTCTACCACCTGTGGTATCACATCGCCAGCCCGCTGGATAACTACTGTATCCCCTATTTTCAACCCTAGCCTCTCTATTTCATCTTCATTATGCAAAGAAGCGCGAGAAATAGTAACTCCCGCGACTTTTACCGGGCGGAATATGGCAACTGGAGTTAGGTTCCCCTGCCTCCCAACCTGTACGATTATATCCTCAACCACCGTCGTTGCTTTTTTTGCCGCAAATTTGTAAGCGACAGATCCGCGATGAGCTTTCCCTACAATTCCAAATTTATTAAACACCGAGAGTTCGTTAACTTGAGCGACAACCCCATCAATCTCAAACGGCAACTTCCCTCTTTTTTTTGCTATATCGTCTCGAAATTGATAAATATCTTTTAACGAATTTAAAACTTTAGTATGACCATCTACCGGGAAACCAAGCATCGCGCATATCAAATGCTCCTCTTCATGGGTTTTCTGCCCCAAATCCGTAACTAACTGATAGCCATACCAAGAAAGATTGCGTGATGCTGTAATCTTTGAATCGAGTTGACGAATAGATCCAGCCGCTGCATTACGTGGATTTGCAAACCCATCCAATTTCTCAAACGCAATTTTGCTCATCAAAACCTCTCCGCGGACTTCTATTTTATTTATTTTTTTCAAAGTGGACTCCAGCCGACTCTTTAAACCTTCAGGAAACTTTTGTATGTGTTTCAATTCAAGATTCAATCGCAAAGGAATCGCTCGAATAGTTTTCAGATTTTCTGTTACATCTTCCCCAACAAACCCGTCGCCTCGAGTTGCTCCGCGGACAAACTTTCCATCCTTATACATTAAAGATGTCGCCAACCCATCAAATTTAAGCTCGACCACATAATGCCAGGAAACGTCGGGTTGCAGCCTTTTCAAACGGTTTTCCCACTCTTGCATTTCGTCTTCGGAAAAAACGTCGTTTAGAGACAACATTCGTTTTTCGTGCCGGACTTTTTGGAACTTATCCAACGCCTTGCCTCCGATGCGATGTGTGGGTGAATCGGTGGTCAAAAGCTCTGGATAAAGTTTTTCCAGAGTCCTTAATTCTTGGGTTAATGAATCATAAACCTCATCGGTGACCATTGGGTCATCTAAAACATGATACCGAAAACGCAGATCGTCGATCTGCTCTCGCAATTTTTCCGCCCTAAATTTTGCTTTTTGCTTGGTCATCAGGCTTGTTTAGTCCATATTTTTCGAGTCTATCCAGAATTTTATTACGAAATCGTTTCTCGACTTCGCTTGCGCTCCACCCGAAGAATAAACGACTTAATCCACACTAATTATACCATTTTTGCTAAATTTATGTTATAATCTTTTTGAGTATTGTGGATCGATATTTTGAAATAAACTTCCACACCAACAAAATAAAACGTAGAAATACGGATTGAAGTTTCTAGCGAAGTTCTATAAAAAAATACGAAAACCTCTTTCATCATAAACCCGTTATGGTGTGGGGGTAAACTAAAAAATTAAAAGTTTCACTAAAATGCGGAGATCCCGCGTCCGCTTAGGGTCACACCTGCTGGCCCAATCAGAAACCAACACTAAAAAATTATCCGGAGAAAGATTCTTTAAAATCGCCGGCGTCATCTTTTTGGTCGCCGCTTTTATTTTTACTATAAAATCTTTCACGGGAGATGATGGGGGAAAAACTGCTGAACTCCCTGAGGAAAAAACAGTTCTGGGGGCACAAACAGAGGCGGTTGTTGGGCAAGATTATTTTTATGAAGTTCAAAAATCCGATTCGCTATTTTCCATCTCCGAAAGGTTTCGGGTTAACTGGGAAGATATTGTTGATTTAAACGGATTACGAGAACCTTTTTCTTTGCAACCGGGACAAAAAATAAAACTCCCGACTAGTGAAGTAACCGAGCGACAAAAATTCTACGAAAACTTAAAAAATAAAATTTACGCTGTTGAAGAAGGTGATACTTTTGTGGGAATCGCCCAGAAATTAAACGTTTCCGTGACAGAACTTCTAAGAGCTAACCCCGACCTCCCCTCACCCGACTTTATCTCCATTGGGCAGGCATTGAACCTCCCATAATTAAAATTTCTCTCCCCCTTACAAGGGGGAAATTAAGAAGGGGGCCACCATATTTAACTTAAATAAAAAAAGCCCGGCACCATTAAGTGGCGGGTTGTTGTGTATGGAAGGTTAACTTTTCATAATGTACAGAGGCATCATAAAATATGGGTTACAGTATAACCTCCACTCTTGCCATCGGTGGTTGTCAGGGGGAGCCTCAAGATCGAGAAGCTGCTCGATCCAGACGCCAATCTCACCGCGCCAAGGACGAAAAACCGCGTCAATTTTTCCATAGTAATCATCGTAGCATTTTTGGAGAAACTCCAAAACCATCGGTGGAATCTCACCCTCGGCAGCAGCTCTTTTACGATAGTAGCAAAAAAGAATGCTTCTACCGCGATACGTCCCCTCTGAAGGATTAACCAATAATCTGACATCCATCAGCTCGAGCCTAAATACCTTTTTCAAATCCTTGGGCAAATTTTGAACGTCGAGATATTGATGGCTTTTGGCCCTCCAGCGGATTTTCTCCGATTGCCGCTGGCCTCCTTCGTCTGGGTGGTGAGATTTTCCCACCTTTCCATTTCCAGCGCGTTTGACCCCTCCTATCAAAAGATCTTTTACTTCTTCGCCGTCCAGTTCAAACCGGACGACGGCCACACAAACATCTGTCATGGAAACCTCCTTACTGACCAACTGTAAACAACCCAAGATATTAGCATTATAAAAAACCACTGTCAAACCAAAAACCGCGCGTGTCAAAAAAGGGCGTCTTTTTTTAGAAGGCGCCTTTCTATAAAAATACTATTTAAAAATTTTATTCTCTCTCTGTGGCCAATGCGTCGTTTATCAACTCGACGAACTGTTCAAAATTTCTCGGATTACTTAGCTTTTGACCATTCAAAACAAACGTTGGGGTGCTATTAAACCCGGCTTTGAGCGCGCTCTGTAAATCATCATTGACATTATCTTTTATCTCGTCACTTGTCAAATCTGTTTCAAATTGTTCAATATTCAAACCTAGCTCTTCTGCGTATTGCGTCACGGTTATTACTACTCCCAACCGATTGGACCAGTCATCCTGTCTTTCAAAAAGCAAATCATGCATTTCCCAAAACTTTCCCTGCTTTCCTGCCGCTTCAGTTGCTCTAGCGGTTAATTCTGCGTTGGCATGAATTTGTCGCAATGGAAAATGTCTATATACAAATGCGATACGGTCACTAAATTCTTCTTCCAACTGCTTTATTATTGAATAATATGCGCCACAAGCCGGACATTGAAAATCACTATATTCAATTAAAGCGACTTTTGAATCAATATTTCCTTTAACCCAGTCTGTTTCCGTGGCTCCGCCCGCGATATTTGCCGGTTCACTGATTATTGAAGGCGCGCGCATTAAAAATATTGCTAAAGCAGCAACTGCAACAATAACTACTGTGATGATAATCGAATTTTTCTTCATATTTATTTCTGAAAAGTATTAAAGTGATTTTAAATATAAAATAAGGTTATCAAGAATACATCCTGATGTCAATGCCACAATTTGGTCTGTAAAATTTGGTGTTTAGGATGACAAAATTTGTGCCCAGTTCTATAATACACATAAAACATTCTCATTTACTCCCCGAACGGAGTCGAGGGGTTACGATTACTAAAAATTTTATCCTTCGACTTTGCTCGGGAAATAAAATTTTATGCCTAATTTACAAATAAAATTTCTAGAAAAAAGTTTTTCCAATCCACTGGTTTTGCCTTCCGGGATTGCTCAAAACATTCCCTCTGACCATAACCGATTTATTCGTCTCGGGGTTGGAGCAATCACTACAAAATCTCTAACTATCGAACCCCGTGTCGGCAACCCAATCCCCCGCGTGATCAACTATCCGCATGGATATCTAAATTCAGTGGGCCTTTTAAATCCGGGGATTGAAAAAGGTAAAAGACTAATCGCTGATTTTTTAAAAACATCGAACATCCCCGTATTCGTTTCGGTTTTCGCGGACACTTCGGAAAAATTTAAAACTATTGTGTCAGAAATCGCCGAGCTCAACCCTCCTTTCATTGAACTAAATCTTTCCTGTCCAAATGTCAGCCATGAATTTGGTAAAATTTTGGGAACCGAAGTAAAATCGGCAAGCGAAGCGGTCAAGGCCTCCAAAGCAGTCGCTGGAAATATTCCACTGGTTACCAAGCTCACTCCAAACGTCGCCAATATTTCAGAAGTAGCAAAAGCCTGCGAAGCCTCTGGAGCCGACGCGATATCCGCCATCAATACTGTTGGCCCAGGTATGGTTATCAATTTGAAAACCAAAAAACCGGTACTTGGCGCCAAAAAAGGCGGGGTTTCTGGGCCAGGAATAAAACCGGTGGCGGTTAGATGTATTTATGATATTTTCGAATCTGTAAAAATTCCAATCATTGGAACAGGAGGCGTAACAACCGCGGAAGATGCGTTAGAAGTAATGATGGCCGGCGCAACGCTTGTGGGAGTAGGGTCTGCGTGGTATATAAAAGGAGATTCAGTTTTTGAAGATATAAAAAAAGGTTTGCTTAAATATATGGAAAAAGAAAAAATCGAAAGCCTTTCT
>PFAJ01000059.1 GCA_002773695.1 Candidatus Doudnabacteria bacterium CG10_big_fil_rev_8_21_14_0_10_41_10
AGAAGAAATCGATGTAGACACCCCAGTCATTAGCCACACAGTCACGCTAAACACTCTTGTCTCTTGCACGCAGTATCGTTATCGAGTGGTGACGAGGGATTTGGAATATAATATTTTGCGTGGCGATAGAAATACTTTTACAACCTTGGGCTGCGTAGGTGACGCTAGTGTTTCTGACATTACTTCAGCCGAGATGTTTTCAAACGTTGCCGGGTCATTGCAACTTCAAATTTTGGGTAAGGGCGTCACTTTTTCATTTCCACCAAACTCTCTCGCCTCTCCAGCCAATTTGTTTTTTCAGGTTGGAAAATTGAACAGAACGCAATTTTTGCAGAAAATTACTCCACCAGAAGGAAAGCAAATCGCGCTGCGCCATCTCTATCGTTTAGGAGCTATGAAATCTTCAACTACTACAATTGATACCTTAACCAAAAATTTAACCGTAAACATAAATTATAATTCTGATGATATCGTTGGTATTTCTGAATCAACCTTAAAAATTTATCGTTATCACGACGGGAGTTGGTTCGAACTCTCGGGCTGTTTTGTAAACTCGGTTCTTAATATAATTACTTGTATGACACCTGATATTGGTACTTATATCCTTGCGGGCGTTGCGGAGGGAACGAGTGACAGCAGTTCTTCTGAAACAGAAGAAGAGGGAGACCAACAAAGCGATTTTCTTTCCGACGATTTTGATATCGAGGAAGAAGAATCCTCGGTCCAACTATCTGACGCGGTTGGGGCTTTGTCCGGAAGACTTATTAAATATGAAGGTAACCTAACGGTTTATTTGTTACAAAATGGTAAAAAACGAGCGATGACAAGATTTGAAATATTCCTCAAAAATTTTCAACACCGACCGATTGCTGTCATCCCGCAAACGGAAATCTATCCCGATGGGGAACTGCTACGGTTTGGCCCGGGGAGCATTTTGAAGGGCTCGGGTGACACAATTTATTTAGTTATTGATGACGGATCGATTTATGCGTTTACCTCGGCCGAAGAGTTTACCCGGTTTGGATACCAGAGTCGTCACGTGATTACAATCTCCAATGACGAACTAAATTCTTACCCAAAATCTAAAATCGTCAAGCTCAATTATCACGCCACTACAAATTTTATAAAATACGATGGCGACCCAACAGTGTATATGATAGAGAATAATAAAAAACGACCGTTAACAAGTCCGCAAGTGTTTTTCTCTTATGCTGGTGACTGGAGTGATGTGCTGACGATCCCGTTAGATATTGTTTACGCAAACGGATCGAATTTGTCATATCCCGAAGGCGCGGTTATCAAACCACAGTCGGGTTCAACAGTTTATTTGGTCGAGGGGAGAAAAAGAAAAGCGCTTCGTTCGGAACAAGCATTGAGAAATAGAGGCTATGTTTTTTCGCAGATCACAGAAGTGCCGGATACTGATTTGTTGCTTAACGATGAAGGGGAGGAGATTGAATAGTGAGTAGCTGGTAGTGTGTAGTGAGTAGAAAATTCAGTTGTCATCCCCGCGTCAAAAAAATTCATTATTAACCCTCTCCAGGATATGGGGAGGGTGCTCGAAGGGTGAGAGGGGTCGAAACATTTTCTACCTTTCTGTCCAGTCCTTTTCGCAAAAAGAGCCGGACATCTTCCCTCATCAAGAAGAGAGGATAATGTAAAGCATCTTTGCGAGGACCCAGGCTATTTAGTTCGAGCATGGTTGAGAACTTAGATTTCCGATTCCCCTCCTTCGCCAAAAGATTCGAGACTCTCGGCCAGCGACAAGAAGTCGGCGACGCCACGGAGTCCTGATCATCCGTCCGCTTCTGGTGGAAGACTTCCATATGGAGGCCTAAAGGCCTCCTCTACAATTTTTAATGTCAGTTTATCCAAAACATTTTGCCTTTGGGTTTTTTTATAAGGATAATTAAAGTAATTTATTGTTCTAATTACTCTATTTATGGAGTTTGATCTGCGCCGGGAAGGCCCGATAAATCGGGCAACTACATTGGGATCACAACTGCTAGGATGGCCGTTTGACATACAGTAAACAAAGGCATATAATGCAGATACTCTTATCAATTTAATATAAATTTTTCTTTCGAAGATTATCAAATTACCTTGTAGGCAAGAAATATACGTTGAAAAAGCACCCAAATGATTAGTCAATTGGATTCAAAAGTATCAAAAATCGTAAACGTAAAGTCCATTTTGAAAAGACGGATGGTTTTTGGTGTGAATCGATAATATTGACCCCCCTCTAGATCCCTCAATTATCAAAGGGAGAATATTAGGTGAAGCCTTGCAAGATAATCTTCACTCTTCGTAAAGTGAAAGAGCATAGATTATATGAATTCAGGGCTTTTTATTATAGTAGGAATAGCCGCCGGTTTAATCGTCGGTTATTTTGTTCGTCGCCTGCAAGCATCTTATTTGGCAAATTCAGCAGAAGGTAGGGTTCAAAAAATGCTGGAGGAGTCAAAACAAAAGGAAAAAGAAATCTTGTTGGCCGCCAAAAGTAAAGCGATAGAGATTACGGAGACCGCAAAAAAACAAGAAAACGAGTTTCGAAGCCAGATTATCAAAGTAGAGCAACGTATCGAGAGAAAAGAGGGTGATTTGGAGAAAAAGTTTTCCGAACTCGAGAAGTTAAAGCAAGATATTGCTTTGAAAGCGGAAGAGATTATTAAGAAAAAAGAAGAGGTGGAGGAAATCCGCCAGCAGCAAGTGGAAAAGTTGGAAAAAGTTGCCGGCATGGACCGAGAAGAAGCAAAAAAAGTTCTAACCGCGGCCGTGGAAAAAAGTATTTCAGAAGACTTGGCTGATTTGGCTCGGAAAAAAATCAGTATTGCTAACCAAGACGCGGAGAAAGAAGCTAAAAATATTGTAGCTCAGGCAATAGAGCGTTGTAGCGCAGAAGTGGCAACTGAAACTACAACGACTTATGTGCAGTTACCTTCGGAAGAGATGAAGGGCCGGATTATTGGAAAAGAAGGTCGCAATATTAAAGCCTTTGAACAAATGATGGGCGTGGAAGTGATTGTTGATGATACTCCGGACACCGTTGTGATATCTGGATTCAATTCAATCCGTCGACACGTCGCAAAAAGAACATTGGAAAAATTGATAAAAGACGGCCGTATCCATCCTGCCCGTATTGAAGAGGCTCACGCGAAAGCCAAAGAAGAAATTTCTCAAGAAATCGCGGAAGCTGGAGAGAACGCGGTTTATGATTTAGGGATAACAAATTTTCCACCAAAACTTATCTTTTTGGTTGGACGGTTAAAATTTCGATCGTCTTATGGACAGAATGTTTTGAAGCACTCTATTGAAATGGCTCGACTTTGTGAGATTATGGCTAAAGAAGTCGGCGCTGACGTAAATATTGTAAAACAGGCGGCGCTGCTGCACGATATTGGAAAGGCGCTGGACCAAGATATGGAAGGGACTCATGTGGAGATTGGAAAAGAGATTGCTAAAAAATTCGGCTTGAGCGAAAAAATTATCAATGCCATTGAAGCTCACCATGACGACGTTGGTCATACTTCTATCGAGGCGATACTGGTAGATGCGGCAGACAACATTTCCGGTGGTCGTCCAGGAGCGCGCCGAGAATCATTTGACCAATATATTAAACGGTTGGAAGAGTTAGAAAATGTGGCAAATTCATTCAAAGGTGTAGAGAAAACTTACGCGATTCAGGGCGGAAGAGAGATTCGGATATTTATAAAACCGGAAGAAATTGATGACTGGGGGGCTATCAAACTAGCAAAAGATATCGCAAATAGAATTCAAAATGAATTAAAATACCCGGGAGAAGTGAAAGTTAACGTGATTCGAGAAACTCGAACGATAGAATACGCGAGATAAATTTTTAATAGGACTTAATTTACAATTCTCAATAAATTTTCAATTCAACAGTTTTCAAACAAATTGTGAAATTATCTTTCTGTTAATTTAATGAAAATTGAAAACTGAAAAATGAAAATTGAAAACTGGCTATGAAAATTTTATTCTTCGGGGATATAGTTGGCCGAACCGGAAGGATCGCGATCACTAAGGTTTTACCGAGGTTGAAAAAAAAGTACAAAATTGATCTGGTTGTCGCCAACGGTGAAAACGCGGCGCATGGCACCGGTCTGACTTTAAAAACCGCCCAGTCAATATATGACGCCGGGGTGGATTTTATAACTTCTGGCAACCACATCTTTCGGCGGCCCGAACAAATAGATGAGCTCTTTGCCAAATTTGGCGAAAAGTTGATTCGTCCGATGAATTTTGAGGGTGAATATTCGGGTGAGGGTTGGGGAAAAATTGTAGTTCATGGCAAAGAAGTTATTATTGCGAATTTTCATTCCCAGGTGTTTATGGAAACCCAATTTCAAGGCCTTATCGCCTCACCTTTCAAAGCCTTAGATAATTTTTTGCAAGATCAGGAAAAATCAGCAATAATAATAGTAGATTTCCACTCGGAGGCAACAAGTGAAAAACGAGGGTTTGGGTTTTACGCGGATGGTCGGGTGACGGCTGTTATTGGCACCCATACACACGTGCAAACCGCTGATGCACAGGTATTGCCGAAAGGAACCGCTTATATCAGTGACGTGGGGATGTGTGGCTCCGCGAATTCCATTTTGGGCGTAGACAAAGATCGCGCAATTCAGAATTTTTTAGGGCAAAAAGGAAGCGGGGAATACTACAAGGAAACCGAAGAGGCTGAAGCGGGGTTTGTGGTTTTGGAAGTAGACGGAAAGACTGGAAAAGTAAAATCGATAAAGAGTTTTTTGGAAATAGTAAAAGTTTAGTAATTTATCCCCTCTTAGCATAAGAGGGGGCAGGGGGATATAGTCTTGGCAGGGGAGGTGTGATAAAGACATGAAACAAAAATTTGTAAATCCAGAAAATTTATTGCGAGAGGCCGGGTTAGCTCCCGGTATGAAAATTGTCGACATGGGTTGTGGCGGCGGGTTTTTTACTTTGCCAGCGGCCCGGATT
Organism: Candidatus Doudnabacteria bacterium CG10_big_fil_rev_8_21_14_0_10_41_10; assembly: GCA_002773695.1. Classification (GTDB taxonomy): domain Bacteria; phylum Patescibacteriota; class Doudnabacteria; order UBA920; family 2-01-FULL-50-11; genus 1-14-0-10-41-10. The sequence goes on from PFAJ01000059.1 coordinate 4,978, forward strand.
GTCGGTGACCAAGGGCAGGTTTGGGGGGTTGATGTTTTGGAGCAGGCTTTAGAAAACATTGTCTCTTCTGCGAGACTAAATCATTTGAAAAATATAAAAACATTTCGCTGTGATCTTGATTCCCCCGGGAGCTGTCAGGTTCCGGAATTGTCTTGTGACTTTGCAATGGTCAGCAAAGTGTTGCCACAACTTAAACATCCTAATTATTTGGTTAGAGAAATTTATAAAACGTTAAAAACCGGCGGCAAGGTTTTGATAGTTGAGTGGAAAAATGAATCGACTCCATTTGGCCCACCACAGGAACAACGGATGTCGCAAGACGTGGCGGGTGAACATTTTGCAAAACAAGGATTTAAATTTTTGGGTCAAGTTGAAACTGATAAATATCATTACGGATTGGTGTTTCAGAAATAACAGGAAGTGTAATCTCGCATTTGATGCGGGATCCAAATTCTAGATTCCGGATAGCCTGCGCTTATGGTTTCCGGAATGACAAAAATTATGTCGACTTTTTTATTTAAAAGTAATTTCCTCACGCTATCTTTTAGTGACTGGACTTTTTTTATTGTTTTTGCAGTATTATTTGTAGCCGCAATTATTTTTTATATTTTAAAACGGGTGAATCGAAGAAGAAATGTAGTTGTTGCTCGTTTGTTTGGAAAAATGTTTAGCGGGTTTCTGACAACCGCAGTGCTTGGCGGGATTTGGGTTGGGTTGAGGTATCTTACCATTCCCTATATTGGAATTCGGCTTGTCGCGGTGTTGGCGCTGGCCGGTTTTTTTATTTGGTTTTTCTTTGTTCTAAAATATTTGGTGAAAAATTTCAGCGAGGAGAATAAAAATTTTAAAGAGCAGTCTTTGAGAGAAAAATATCTTAGGTAGATTTTACAATTTTTAATTTTTAAATTTAGAAATGATAGTTTTCAGGAAAATTTTTAAAAAAAAACAGAGCCTTGGCGAATGGGGGGAAGAATATGCCGCGGAAATTTATAAAAAGAAAGGATACAAAATTTTAGATAAAAATTATTTTAACCGTAAAGGCAAACGGTTGGGAGAAGTAGATTTTATAGCCTTAAAAGATAAACAGCTCGCGTTTGTGGAAGTAAAAACTAGGACTTCGGATCGGTTTGGCACGCCGGCGGAAGCGGTAGGGTCGCTAAAACAGCAAAGACTGCGTCGCGCCACGAAATATTTTCTACTGCAGAATCCTGAATATTCAAAATATGGTTATCGTATCGATGTAGCCGAGCTAAAAACCGATCTTGACAGAAATGCGGAATCTGTTAATATTATTGAGAATGCAGTAGCTGATAATATCTAGTAATGATTGAACAAGTGAACCGGTTGGTTCATTTTTTTCTTAGCCCGATTAGAATAAGTTTATACCCTTCCTTATGAGAAGGGGTTAAGGGAGGTCATAGGAGTCGTTCGAAATCATAATAGTCTTCTACGACCCCATTTTCGTTCCCCCCTTATAAGATAAAAAATCAAAATGCAAACACAGATACTACATCATAAAAATCTTATCATCGGCACTATTATATTTTTAGTATTTTTTGCTGGATTGGCGATATATTTGAACCGTTCCGTATTTCATTGTCATCTCGGTCCCCATGAACATTTACTAGGTCACTTCGAACAGGACTCTCATTGCCACTCGTTTTTTGAGCCATATCATGGAAATTAATATCCTTTTAAGAGTAACGAAGCGGAGTCGAGAGGCCTCTCTCCCCCACAAGGGGAGACGGAGATAATGTAGAAACTTTTCGAGAGAGAGTAATAATAGAGAGTGCTAAGCAAACCTTATTAATTTTAAGACTTACGGGTTTGCCGCAGTAAGGGATTGGCAAATTTCTTTCCACCTTTAAATTTATTAACAATTATAAAGGTATAGATTCCGGATAGCTCTTCGTGGGGGGAATTCAACCTCTCTGTCCAGCCCTTTTTGCAAGAAGAGCTGGACATCTCTCCTTACTAGGAGAGATGGATAATGAAGAGAGCTTTTACGGAATGACAAGAAAAAATTAACTAAGTATTGTGCACTGAGAACTATTTTTATGAACGAACAATTTGAAGAAGCGTTGAAACAACTGGAAGAAGAAAAAGGGATTGATAGAAAAGAACTTTTGATCATGATTGAAGGGGCGCTTGCCGCTGCTTTCCGCAAAGATTATGGCAAGAAAAACCAAAATGTGATGGTGGAACTAAAACCCGAAACCATGGGGACTAAAGTTTTTGACGTGAAGACCGTAGTCGATGACCCAAAAGAGGAAGACCAACTGGAAGACCCGCAAAAGACAATTTCTTTATCCCAAGCGAAAAAGAAAAAGAAATCAGCAAAAGTCGGCGATACGATCAAGACCGACATTACTCCCAAGACCGGTACAAATTTTGGTCGGATTGCCGCCCAAACCGCAAAGCAAGTTATAGTTCAAAAACTTCGGGAAGCCGAACGCGATATTGTCTTTAAGGAATACAAAGCGAAAGAACGAAATCTTATCACCGGAGTTGTCCAGCGAATGGAAGGTGATACCGTACTCGTTGATTTGGGTCGTGGTGGTGGCGTGTTGTTTCCTTCCGAACAGATTCGTGGCGAGAATTATCGTATTGGATCGCGAATAAAAGTTCTTGTTTTACACGTCGAACCAACTCCAAAAGGCCCAAAAATTACACTCTCTCGATCACACCCGGATATGGTTCGCCGGTTATTTGAAATTGAAGTCCCGGAGGTTTCTGCCGGTATAGTGGAAATAAAAGCCGTGGCGCGGGAAGCCGGGTCTCGCGTGAAAGTAGCAGTTTGGTCCAACCAGGATGGAATAGACCCGATCGGATCTTGTGTTGGCCAACGTGGTACTCGGGTGCAAACCATTATGAATGAGTTGGGTGGCGAAAAAATTGATATTGTCGCTTGGGCGGAAGATATTGTCAAATTTATCGCCAATTCTTTATCCCCCGCAAAAATTATTAACGTCGAGCTTAACGAGGAAGCCAAGGAAGCAAAAGTTTCTGTGATGGAAGACCAGCTTTCTTTAGCGATTGGTAAGGCAGGACAAAACGTTCGGTTGGCCGCCCGTCTTACCGGCTGGAAGTTGGATATAAAAGGGGAAAAAATTGGGAGAGATGAAGAAGAAAAACCAACTGAAGAAAAACCGGCGGAAGTTGCAGTAGAGCCTGTTGAAGAAGCTGTCGTAGAGGAGGAAAAAAATGAAGAGAAAAAAGAAGAAAAAAATAAAGAAGAAGGAAGTAAAGAATAGTAATTAATTTACAGTTTACAACTATCAATTTTCATTAAGTTTTCGTTGAACCATTGTAATATTGGAAATTCATTGAAAACTAAAAACTGAAAATTAGAAATTCTAAATCTATGCCACTTATTCCCATGGTTATCGACAAGAGTCAATTCGGCGAGCGAGCCTATGATATATATTCTCGTTTGCTAAAAGAGAGGATTATATTTATTGGCGAACCAATCGACGATCACATGGCCAATATTGTAATCGCGCAGCTTTTATTTTTGGACGCATCCGACCCGAAAAAAGAAATTAAGCTTTACATAAATTCTCCTGGAGGATCTGTCACTGCCGCGATGGCTATTTATGACACTATGCAATACACCAAAGCTGACGCATCGACAATTTGTGTCGGACAAGCAGCTTCTGCTGCCGCGGTGTTGTTGGCAGCAGGTAGTAAAGGAAAAAGATTTTCTTTGCCGAACGCGCGGATTATGATCCATCAAGTAATGGGCGGGGCAGAGGGCCAAGCAACTGATGTGGAAATTCGCACCAAAGAAATGATTCGAATAAAAAATCAGATTAACAAAATTCTTGCCAAGCATACGGAGCAAACCATCGTCAAAATCGAAAAAGATACCGACCGGGATTTCTTTATGACCGCCGAAGAAGCCAAAAAATATGGGATAATTGATAAAATAATAAATTAGCTTTATAATGATAATGCAATTGGTTTGTTAATTAATAGACCTGTTGCCTTTTAAGCATTAATAATAAGATTATGATGTAAATCGTTAACAATTAAACAAAAACCAAAACAAATATGCTAAAAGTTGAGAAAGTTCTTAAACAGACCAGGCTGTGTTTAGCCTTAACCGGCTTAAATCCTGAAGAGTTTTTAAGTCTTCTGCCGACTTTTACGTAAAGCCTAAACCGTTTAAAGCAGAAAGAATACCGTAACAATCCTAAGCGGCAAAGGAAACTCGGAGGAGGCAGAAAAGGCATAGTCCCAGAGTCTTCCGACAAGCTCTTCTTCATTCTCTCTTACTACAAATGCTACCCAACTTATGATGTCTTGGCTTTCTTCTATGATTGTAATCGCTCCAATGCCATGAGAAGACAGAAGTACTTAACCGGCATCCTTGAAGCAACTTTAGGCAAGAAACTGGTATTACCCAAGCTACAACTGCGGGCGGTTGAGGATTTTCTCAAAGCCTTTCCTGAAGCCCGCGAAGTGTTCATTGACACCACTGAACGACCGATCCAAAATCCCAAAGACTCGGACAGACAGAAAGCCAACTACTCGGGTAAGAAACATCTCCATACCAGAAAGAATTTCATCATCAGTGACAAACAGAAACGGATCGGATTCTTAAGTAAAACCGTAGAAGGCAAACAGCATGACTTTACTTTACTGAAGGCTTAAGCTCCCCCAAGGCATATGCCCCTTAAGATCAAGAAGCATTTAGATTTAGGTTTCAATGGCTGGGACGACCAGTTCCCCGGGCATCGCATTTCGCAACCTAAACGGAAACCTCGAACCCGCGATCTTTCTCAAACTGTCAAAGAACAAAACAAGCGAAAATCTGGAATTAGAGTCTTAGTCGAGCATGCAATTGGAGGGATCAAGCGGTTTCGGATCACAACTGATGTATTCCGCAACAAATTCAAAGGCTTCGATGATCAGGCGATGCTCATATCCAGTGGACTCTGGAATTACCATCTCTCGATGAGGTGACAATCCCAGAATCCACAGTAGTGGAGTATCTGCTTAAATTATTATTAAGCAACTGGTCTAATGTCTAAATGCGTGGTCAATCTAACTGACTTGGAACACATAGGAGAGAAATGAAATTGGGGTGGCAAAGACTTCAGGTTGGTTAACTCTGGCTTGAAACTCTCTTAGTAGCCTTGGTAG
>PFAJ01000031.1 GCA_002773695.1 Candidatus Doudnabacteria bacterium CG10_big_fil_rev_8_21_14_0_10_41_10
TAATGCGTACTGTTCGAAATTTATAGTTAGGAATCCGAAATTAATTTATTTATGGCATTAGCAAAAATCGTCAAAATTAATTTAATCGCTCACAAAAAATTCCAGGATAAAATTTGGAAAACGTTACAAGACAGCGGACTGATGGAAGTGGCCGGAGTAAACCAAAATTCTGACTTGGTTGTAGAGATTGGCGACCAAATATCAAAGCTTGACTACCAATTGGCGGGAGTCAAGTTTTCTTTGACGTTTTTGTCGGATTTTGACAAGAGTAAAAAGAGTTTTAACGAAAAGATTAACTCATCGATAGAAATATCAGATACTGATATTGTAAAAACCGCACAAACATTCGGTTTTGAATTAGTAGTAAAACAAGTACAGGAAGCAGAGTCGCAAATCAACGAAGCAAAAAACCATATTGATAAAAACCGGGCGGAACGCAACCTGCTTGTTCCTTGGAAAAAGTTGTCGTTTGCTCCAAACAACGATCGTCTCTCGGAAAATTACGGGATCAAGTATTTGAGCATGTCGCAGGATGGGTTTAAAGAAGCAGAAGTCGGTCTTGCCAAAGCCTCTTCTTGTGTAGAAGTAAAAAAAGTAGATAGTTCTGGCAAAGATGTGTGGGTATATGTCGTTTACCGCAAAGTAGACGAGTCCGCGTTGCAGGAAGTTTTAAACTTGGTGAAAGCCAAACCTTACGAACTTCCAAACCTTAACGTAACCGTTGAAGAGCAGATTGTTAGATTGGAACAGGGGATCAAAGCAAACGAGGGTCAGATTGAAAAATTACACAAGCTTACCGGAGAAATGGCTAAACATATCGATAACTTGAAAATTGTATATGATTATTTGAACTGGCAAAAGATTCGACTGCAGACTTCACTCCGGGCCGGGCAGTCTTGGCAGACATTTTCGGCGGTTGGATGGATAGACGAGCGAGCGATAAAACCGCTGGAAGAGCAGATTGAAAAAATTACTAAAGATTTCAGCATAGAAAAGATAGCCTTGGATCCGGAAGAAGTCCCGCCGGTAAAGTTTAAAAATACTTGGGCACGTAGTTTCGAGTCGGTAACCGAAATTTATGGTTCACCACAGTCTCACGAGCCTGACCCGACTCCGTTTTTAGCGCCATTCTTTACAATATTTTTTGGCCTCGCTTTAACCGACGCCGGTTATGGTTTAGTTATGGCTTTGGGGATTCCATTGGCCATGAAATTGTTGCGGATTCCGAAAGGCAGTCGCAAACTTTTGTGGGTGTTATTTTGGGGTGGCGTGTCTTCCTTTATATTAGGAGCGTTTACCGGTGGCTGGTTTTCTATCGACTTGACAATTTTACCTTCATTTATCGGCGGTCCGCTACAAACTTTGCAGGTTATCAATCCGTTAGAAAACGCTTTATCGATATTCTACATATCACTTGGCTTAGGTGTTATTCAGGTTTTATTTGGATTGGGGATTAACACTTGGTGGAAGATAAAATCCGGGGAAGCGCGCGAGGCAATCCTTGGGAGCGGAATGTGGATTTTGGCGATTGTTTCGTTGTTGGTTTTCGTCGGTTCTTCCGCTGGCCTGTTGCCAGTCGCCCTAAAAACCGGAGCGCTTTGGGTAGTATACGCGACTATTGCGACACTGGTTGTTGGAAAAGCGTTGCAGGCAAAGAACTTTTTCGTCGGGTTACCGTCCGGCGTGTTAGGGCTTTATGATATCGTTGGTTACTTTTCAGATGTTTTATCTTATTCTCGTTTGTTGGCGCTTGGTTTAACTACCGGAATTATTGGAATGGTTGTTAACCTGATAGCCGCTTTGGTAATGGGAATCCCGTTTGTCGGGTGGTTGTTTGGACTGGTGATTTTGATCGGCGGACATATATTTAACCTTGGGATTAACGCGTTGGGCGCGTTTATTCACTCCGGACGTTTACAGTATATCGAATTTTTCCCGAAATTTATGGAAGGTGGCGGAAAACCTTTTACCCCACTGGCGCGCGAGAGCGCCTATGTCAGATCGGAAAGCTAGAAGATAATTTTCAATTTCCAGTATTCAATATTATTAAATTTTCATTGAATCATTGTAAGATTCTAAATTCATTGGAAATTGTAAATTGATAACTGAAAATTAAATAATTAACCATTAAAATAATTAATAAGTAACAAATACTATGGATTTAGGAATAGGACTTGCAATACTTGGTTCAGCGCTCGCCGTTATTTTTGCGGGAACCGGATCCGTGATCGGGGTATCACTCGCCGGTCAAGCTGGTGCCGGAGTCGTATCCGAGGAACCAGAAAAATTCGGTAAAGTTTTGGTGTTGGAGGCATTGCCTGCGACCCAAGGTATTTACGGTTTCTTGGCCGCTTTCTTGATTTTGCAAAAAATTGGAATTTTGGGTGGAGAAGTCGCGTCACTTTCCGTCGCAACAGGACTCGCGTTTTTGTTTGCCTCATTGCCGATTGCTTTCACCGGACTAACTTCAGGTTGGATGCAAGGGAAAGTATCCGCCGCCGGCGCCGGGATTGTCGCCAAACAACCAAAAGCCTCCGGTAAGGCGATTATCTTGTCCGCAATGGTAGAAACTTACGCAGTATTGGGACTACTGATCAGTTTGCTGTTCATCTTCGGGATCCCGGTTGCCTAGGGGATATTTTTGTCATTCCCGTCCGCCTAGGCGGAGGAATCTAGGTTTTCGACTTCCTCCTTAGGAGGCGGACAAGTCGCTCGAACAATAACCCCGGATTCCGGATCGCCCGCAGTGGCGGATTAAAACCTCTCTGTCCAGCTCTTTTTGCAAAAAAAGCTGGACGTCTCTCCTCATCAGGAGAGAGGGGAAGAACTTTTAGATTCCTGATCGGAGTCCTGGATGACAGAGGAGGAAGGAGAGAAAGATAATGAAGGGAACTTTCGCGGAATGACATAGGGGTCAGAATGACAGAGAGAAAAGGAAAAAGTTAATTTGTAATTTAATACATGGCATTATCAGATATCAAAAAAACAATAATGAAGGAAGCAGATAGCCAGGCTAAAGCTATCCTAAAAGAAGGGAAAGTCTCAGTTTTGGTTATTGAAAAGGAGTGGAGCAAAAAGATCGCCGAAAAAAAGGCGTTACTTTTGGATCGCGCAAACAAGAAGGCGCGGCAAAAGGTGCGCCAAGAAAGATTCGCGGTAAAAGCTCAATCCCATTCCGATTTGTTGTCGAAAAAGCGAGAGGTGATTGGAAAGGTTTATGAAGCTGCCGCAAACAAGCTTTCACATCTCACCCCAACAGAGATCGCAATCCTTATGAAGAAATTGGTGGCCGATTTGCCTTTGGAGTCAGGTGAATTGACGGTTTCAAAAAAACATGTCGGCGCTTTGAAAAAAGCGTTAGGCGCAAAAGCCCGAAAGTTTAAAGTTTTAACGGAAGACTTGTCGGGCGGGTTTATCGTTTCATCTGGCGGGTTGCAGCTGAATTATTCTTTTGAGGCGTTAGTCGCGAATTCAAAAGAACAAACTGAAATCGAGGTTGCTGAATATTTATTTGGTACCAATTAAAGCGAAGTAATTATGCCGGATTCAAATTACGCATATATCAGCGGAAAAATTCGAGCGTTGGAGCCATTGGTGTTGGCTGAAACTGACATCGAGCGAATGGTTGACGCGCCGGATTTTGATTCGGCATTTAAAGTCTTAAACGATACCGATTACGCCAACAATTTGTTGGATGTTGATCCGTTTAATTATCGAGACGCCCTACGAAACGATTTCAAGGGGTTGTACAAATTACTTTCCGGGGTTCCTGATAAATTGTTGACCAAGATTTTGTATTTGGATCGGGATTTTTTGAACATTCGATATTTATTCAAAGCAAAATATTTCGGTTTGACTTTGGAAGGTCGAGTTGTAACCGAGACCAATTATAACTTTGAAGATCTCAAGCGGTTTATTATGGAGGGAAAAGGTTTGGGATTGGACCCGGAAATACAAACGGTGCTAAAAAATGTTGATAAAAAGTTTTCAAAAACCCCAAAAGATCCGTCGGCTTTGGATAGCTATTTGACAAATCAGTATTTTCAGATGATGTTAAATTTAGGAAAAGAATTTAACAATTCCTTCGTGCTAGGATGGATTCAAAAACAGATTAACAACGCAAATGTGTTAACTTTTTTAAGAGGAAAACGTTTGGGGTTAACCGCTGACAGGATTTCAAAGAAGTTTGTCGCCGGTGGGAAGATTTCAGAAAAAGATTTGCGCAAACATTATCTCGACGATGGGGGAGATATCAAATCCCTAATTAGTAAACACTACGACAACGCGGTAAAAGAAAGTTATGCTAATTATTTGGAATCTGGGATTTTGTTTCAGTTTGAAAAAGCTTTGGAAGACCACATCACTCGGTTTATGCGGTCTGCCAAATATATAACTTTTGGACCGGAAGTTATCGTTTCCTATTTTGTGAGTAAAACCGTTGCTGTAAAAAATGTCCGTTTGATTATGACCGGGAAACTAAACGGCGTTCCGGCAGAAGCTATAAAAAATACATTGAGAGAAGTTTATTAAGATGAATCAGGGAAGAGAATACAAAATAGCAATCATCGGAAGCAGAGACGCAATATTTGGGTTTAAAACCTTGGGTATTGATGCTATTGACGTCGATAGTGAAGAAAAAGCCAAAGAAGAAGTGAAAAGAATATATGACAGTGGAAGTTATGCCTCGATTTTTATAACAGAGAATTGGGTAGACAAAATTAAAACGTTTCTAGACGAACTGCCGCCGCGGGCGCTGCCCGCAATCGTTGCGGTTCCATCCCAGCATGGGTCTACGGGCGCGGGGTTAAGAGGAATTAGAAAAATTGTAGAACAAGCAGTGGGGTCGGATATATTGGGGGAGAAGTAATTTTTTTCACCCGACTTATAGGGTTTATAAGACTTACGCGAGTTAACGTCATTCTGAGTGAAGTGAAGCCTCTTTACAAACACATAATAAAGATCCTTCACTGCGTTCAGGATGACATCTATATTAAGTAAAATTTTAAATTAAAAAACTATCATGTCTCAACAAGGAATTATTACAAAAGTCTCCGGACCGTTAGTAGTCGCTTCCGGCCTCCCAAACGCCCGGATGTTCGACGTCGTCCAGGTGTCGAATGAAAAACTGGTGGGAGAGATTATCGAATTAAAAGGCGACACCGCGTCTATTCAGGTGTATGAAGATACTTCCGGATTGGGTCCCGGCGAGCCGGTTTTCGTTTTAGGAAAACCGCTTTCTGTGGATTTGGGTCCGGGGTTGCTTACCTCTATATATGATGGTATTCAAAGGCCGTTGCCAATTATTGAGAAAATCGCAAAATCCGCCTACATTACTCGAGGGGTGCAGGCCGATGCGTTAGACCGTTCCAAGAAATGGGATTTTGTGCCGGTTGTCTCGGTGGGGGATGAAGTTGAAGCGGGCGATATTTTGGGAACAGTGCAGGAAACTAAATTGATTAAACATAAAATACTTGTGCCGGTTGGGGTCTCGGGTAAAGTCGAATCGATTGAAAAAGGAAAGTTTTCTATTGAAGAGCCAATCGCAAAGGTTGGAAAAATCGCAGTTCCTATGATGCAAGTATGGCCAATTCGAAAACCTCGACCGATCAAAAAAAAATTGGTGCCGACAGAGCCTCTGATTTCCGGACAGCGTATTATTGACGCTTTTTTCCCGGTCGTCAAAGGCGGTACCGCTGCCGTCCCGGGGCCGTTTGGCGCCGGTAAAACCGTTATTCAACACCAGTTTGCAAAATGGGCTGATGCCGATGTAATTATTTTTATCGGTTGTGGAGAACGTGGGAACGAAATGACTGACGTATTGATGGAATTTCCGGAATTAAAAGATCCAAAATCGGGCCGGCCACTGATGGAACGAACGGTGCTTATTGCCAATACTTCCAACATGCCGGTAGCTGCCCGCGAAGCGTCTGTATACACCGGAATAACAATCGCCGAATATTTCCGAGACATGGGTTATAAAGTCGCGTTGATGGCTGACTCGACTTCCCGCTGGGCGGAAGCGATGCGTGAAATGTCAGGACGATTGGAAGAAATGCCTGGCGAAGAAGGGTACCCGGCATATTTGGGTTCTCGGACTGCTGGATTTTATGAACGGTCCGGGCTGGTTAAGTGTTTAGGAAAAGAGGATAGAGAAGGATCATTAACCGTGGTTGGAGCAGTTTCTCCTCCGGGCGGAGATTTGTCCGAGCCGGTTACCCAAAATACTTTGCGCGTGGCAAAAGTTTTCTGGGGGCTGGACGCGCAGCTCGCTTATTCTCGACACTTTCCCTCGATTAACTGGTTGACGAGTTATTCATTGTATTTGGATAAAATTGACGACTATATGCGAGAGCATGCGGGAAAGGATTGGCCAGAGTTGCGGGAACAAGCAATGAGCCTGTTGCAACAAGAAGCGAAACTGCATGAAATTGTCAGATTGGTTGGGATTGAAGCGTTGTCACAAAAAGAACAATTGGTTTTAGACACCGCCAAATCAATCCGAGAAGACTTTTTACAACAGAACGCTTTTGACGATGTTGACACCTATACCTCGGAAAAGAAAATGTATTTAATGTTGAAAGCGATTATTACCCTACACGAAGTGGGGCTTTCCGCAATGGAAAAAGGAAAGACTGTTAAAGAACTGTCCGCGTTACCTGTAAAAGAAAAGATCGCTCGAGTGAAATTTATTCCTGAATCGAAAATGAGTGAGATTGAATCTTTATTAGAAGAGATTAAAAAAATTAATTAATATCTATTTCTCCTTTTTTAATAAGGGAGGTGAAGCGGAATTGTGAGTCATGTCGTTTGAGACAACTTCACAGTTCCACTCCACCTCCACTTGTCGGAGATAGGAAAAGGTGGGTAGAGTAGCAACTAATATAAATTAATATGTTGAAGCAGTATAAAACAATCACGGAAGTCTCGGGCCCGTTGGTTATTGTCGAAGGGATCAAAGACGTGAAGTATGAAGAGATGGTGGAGGTAGAGCTACAAGATGGATCTCGCAGACGAGGCCGAGTTTTGGAAATTTCTGATAAAAAAGCGGTCGTTCAGATGTTTGAGGACTCCCAAGGTTTGGAAGTTAAAAATTCCAAAGCGACATTTCTCGGTAAAACCATGGAGATTGGAGTTTCGAAAGATATGTTGGGACGAGTGTTTGACGGTGGTGGAAAAGCCAAAGACTCTTTACCGGAGATTATTGCCGAGAAGAAACTCAACATCAACGGCGCGCCGCTAAACCCATATTCGCGCGATTTTCCTAACGACTTTATACAAACCGGGATATCGACGATTGACGGATTGAACACTTTGGTACGGGGTCAGAAGTTGCCGATCTTTTCCGGCTCTGGGCTGCCTCACTCCGAATTCGTTGCGCAAATCGCAAGACAAGCAAAAGTTGTAAAACCGGACGGAATGGAAGAGGGGAACTTCGCGGTAGTGTTTGCCGCGATGGGAATTACTTTTGAAGAGTCTGAATTTTTCATTAACCAATTCCGTGAGACTGGTGCTATTGAGCGAGCGGTAATGTATATTAACTTGGCAGACGATCCGGTAGTAGAACGTATTACGCTGCCTCGGATCGCGCTGACCACCGCAGAGTTTTTGGCCTATGAAAAAGGTATGCACGTGTTGGTTATTTTAACAGACCTTACTAACTACTGCGAAGCTTTGCGGGAAGTGTCGGCTGCCCGAAAAGAAATTCCCGGTCGTCGTGGTTACCCCGGATATCTATACACCGACTTGTCTACTATTTACGAGCGAGCGGGACGGATTAAAGGTAAACCCGGGTCGATTACACAGATTCCTGTGTTGACCATGCCCGAAGATGACAAGACCCATCCGATTCCGGATTTGACCGGTTATATTACCGAAGGACAATTAATGTTGTCTCGTGATTTGCATCGCCGTGGAATTTATCCGCCAGCGGATGTTTTGCCTTCACTATCGCGTTTGGCTCAAAAAGTGATGAGCAAAAAAACTCGAGAAGATCATTCTGGGATATTTAACCAATTATACGCGGCATATGCCCGTGGTAAAGAAGTAAAAGAGTTGGCGGTAATTTTAGGGGAAGCGTCTTTGTCCGATACTGATAAAAGTTATATGTTGTTCGCCGATCGGTTTGAAGATCAATTTATTAGGCAGTCGCCGGATGACGATCGGGGGATCAACGAGACTTTGGATCTTGGTTGGAAACTACTTTCGGTTTTGCCAAAATCAGAGTTAAAACGATTGAAACCGGAACATATTGAAAAGTATTGGCCGAAAAAATAATTCTCATTTATTACTTCTCGACTCCTTCGTCCACCTTGGCGGACGGATATGTTCGAAGAATAAATTATCGTTCGAGCGACTTGCCCGCCTAGGGAGGAAGTCGAGAACCCAACTAGAACAGAAAGCTGTACCTATGGCTAACAAATTAAATCTAAATCCTACCAGGCAAGAATTACTTAAGCTAAAAGTAAAGCTTAAGACTGCTAAACGTGGACACAAATTATTAAAAGACAAACGCGATGGGTTGATGAAGCATTTCATGAGCATAATTCGGGAAGCGAAAGATTTGCGAGAAAAGGTTGAACAATTGTTGGGACAAGGATTTTTTTCTTTTGTATTTTTTTCCGCAAAAATGCGCCGAAGCGTTATTGAAGAGGCTTTGCTTGTTCCTAGCCAAAAAGTTTCGCTTGTGGCGACGACTAAAAATGTGATGGGCACAGAGGTTCCGCAGTTTTCTTACCGGCAAGAAGGGAATTTTCTTTGCTATGATCTGGCAACAACCAGCACGAGTTTGGACCGTTCATTGCAAGTATTTTCAAAAACCCTGCAAGATATGGTAAAACTGGCCGAAGTCGAGCATTCCGCAAAATTACTCGCTTCCGAGATTGAAAAGACTCGGCGACGAGTAAATGCTTTGGAATATGTATTTATTCCAAACATCGAGGAAACGATCAAATACATCACCGCCAAGCTAAACGAGCAGGAAAGGGGAGCATTGGTGACTCTAATGAAAGTAAAAGATATAATCGCTCAGGAATAAAATTGATTTTATTTAGTTCTCGACAGGTTCGAACAATAATTTATTCTTCGAGCGGATCCATCCGCCTCGGCGGATGGAGGAGTCGAGAAGTCAGAAATTTGACATTTTACTCCTTGTGTATAACTTCGTCGGAAAGGGCGATTTTTTGTTATAATAAAATAAAGATATAAAATAAGTAGTATAAAGATTAGTGTTGAAGGATACGTGATATATGCTACGTGAATAAAGGGGGTGAAATAAATGCACAAAGTAACATTTATATTGTTAGTTATCGGCGGCCTTAACTGGTTGCTGCTTGGTCTTTTTGGTTGGGATGTTGGCGAGATTTTTGGCGGTCAAGGAGAAATTATTTCCAGAATTATTTATATCCTTGTCGGGCTATCCGCTGTTTTGGAAATTGTAACGCATAAAAAGAATTGTCGGCATTGTTCCGTTGGAACCGCCACGACCCCAATGGCATAAAATTTTCATACAAACTTCCTCTCTTTCCTCCCCTTTATAAGGGGAAGTTAAGAGGGGTCGTTTTGTATTATTTTTTATTATAACTGCCCATTCGTATGTGGGTAGTTTTTTTGTTTATAGAATATTGTTATAATTTCAATAAACCCAAAGGAGGGTTTAGAGTATGAGTTGGTTATTGACTACGGTTGGGATTTTTTTTCTTATCGGCGCTTTGGTTTTTAACAGTGAGAGTAATCAACCGGGTAAGACCTGGGAGCAAGTCAGGAATTTGTCTTGGGCGTTTATCGCTTGTTTGGCGGTGGGAGTAGTCGTGTGTATACTCGGGATCGTTAGTTTCTGGTATCCATTTTTTTAGTTGTAGGCCAGACTGTGACGTCGCGGATTTATCCCCGGCATTTTTTTATTTTTGTAAGAGTCTTTTTTACCGTTGATCCGGCGGTTGCACTTCAGATCAAAATTTTGCGTCGCTGGATTCAACCCTCTAACGTAAATCCTGATTAGCTAATACCCGCGCAAAAAACTCGTCTGGCTTGTAGAAATTCAGAGTCTTTC
>PFAJ01000056.1 GCA_002773695.1 Candidatus Doudnabacteria bacterium CG10_big_fil_rev_8_21_14_0_10_41_10
AAATCATCACCTGTCCGGCTGTCGGCCGGATAAAATCCATCATGCACCGAATAGTAGTAGTTTTACCGGCGCCGTTAGGCCCCAAAAAACCAAAAATCTCCCCTTGTTCCACCGCAAAAGAGACGTCATCAACCACATTTACCGATCCAAAATGTTTCGTTAAATTTTTGATTTCTATAACTGACATAACATCATTAACTTTATTATACATAAGGAATTTAAATAGCGCCAAAAAAAAAGAACCTTGAGAAGGTTCTTTTTTAAATAACTTTTTACTGTACCGCTAAAAGCTGGACTTCAAAAATCAGTACGGAATTCGGCGGAATCACTTCGCCCGAACCAGCCTCGCCATAACCAAACTCGGAAGGAATAGTTAATCTTCGAATCTCACCAATCTTCATCCCGGCAACTCCAATGTCCCAACCAGAGATCACTTGCTGGGTGCCAAGCGTAAAGGAAAACGGCTCTCTTTCAAGACTCGTGTCAAAAATCGTTCCATCGGGAAGAAGTCCAACGTAGTGAACAACCACGGTTTTACCTGCCACCGCTTCATCCCCTTCACCTTCTTGGAAAACTTCTACCCTCACACCTTCCGAGGTATCAAAAGTTCGAAGTGGTTGTGGAGCTTGTTGTTCATTAGGAGGCGCTACTTGTTGTGCTCCCTGCAAATCTCCACCGCCCACATTCACACCCTCGGTAGCACCATCAACCACGGGCAGTTCGCCATCTTGCGCGGTTGCAGAGTCAGAACTCCCGCTGGTTTTGGTTGTAGCTTCTTCTCCGTCTTGTGGCGCTATTTTGAAAAAATAAATAGCTACTGCGGCAGCTACTAAAAATATTAAAGCAAGTACTATATAAGGTAACTCTTTTTTCATATTACATTTTAAATATAATGTTTAAAATTACTTTTTAAAGTATACATCATTACTTTCAAAAACCCAAATAAAGTCAAACTAAAATTTCAACAAAACGGCATTTACCGGAAAGGCCTTTGAAAAAGCCTGTTTTATTATTAGGAAAAGTTTTCCTTATAAATTTTTGCAGGGCTAATTTTTATCTGGGGTCAAATTCCAGTAAAACGATCTTTGACCAGTTTTTTAGATCCGGAGAAGGTTCCCTTCTCGGAGAGAAGGGAACCTTCTCAACATACAAAGAGCCATCACCAACAAATGCATATGTGTAACCACAAAGATTATCCCCAGCAAGGCGCAATACTGGCTGAAAAACTCCGACCAGTTGACGCCAATTTTACCAAACTTTTAAAAATATTTAAGAAATTTTACGATAACTCCGAACAGCGAACGGAACGAAAACTAATAAAATCCCAATAATCCAAGCAAGCGAATACCAAATATCATTTCCAGTGGGAAAACCGAGGACCAATCCACGAACAACATTCACCGTATAACTAATCGGGTTGTGCAAAGCAAAAGTTTTGATAAACCCGGAAAGCGTCTCCACTGGTACAAAAATCGAACTCGCGAACACAACCGGAAAAACCCATACAAAACCGGCACTCTGGGCTGTTTCTACATCTTTCACCGCCAGGCCAATCGTTGCGGAAATCCATGAAAAGGCAAAACCAAATAGGAGTGTTAATAAAATCGCGTAAGTATAATTCAAAATCCCGTCCTGGATTCGAAACCCGATCGCATAGCCAACCAAGGTCATTACCAAAACCACAAAAATATTTCGAAGACTTTCCGACAGAGTTCGTCCCGCAAGCACTGCCGAGCGCGCCATAGGAAGTGACCGAAACCGATCGATCATCCCGCGTTGCATATCTTCTGCCAGCCCGACCCCGGTCATCATGGCGCCAAAAACCACTGTCTGGACGATAATCCCGGGAATTAAATAATTTATATAATCCGTTCCCGGGGTGTCGATCGCCCCGCCAAAAACGTACGCAAACAGTAACACGAACATTATCGGTTGGATAAAAGAAAAAATAATCAACCGAGGCGAACGTTTATAACGTAAAAGATTTCGTTTAACCATCACTATAATATCAGAAATTGTTGAAATGAAAATATTTTGCATTTTTTTATTGACTAGACTCGACTTTGTGTCCGGTTAATTTCATAAAAACATCGTCAAGCGACGGTCGTCGGAAAATAACATCGGAAATATCCAACCCTTTTTTATCGAGCTTACGAATAACCTCCGGCAGTATAATCGCCCCGGCGTTGGTTATCATGGTTACGATACCAGTTCCCATATTAGCATTTGGTTTTTCGTCACCATACTCTCCAATAACTTCAGCGGCCAGAGCGGCTTCTTCGTGATTGGTAATATGTAGCTCCAACACATCCCCGCCAGCGCTTCTTTTTAATTCGTCCGCTGTCCCCTGGGCAATTATTTTTCCATAATCAACAACAAAAATATATTTGGCTAACTTGTCTGCTTCTTCCAAATACTGGGTAGTTAAAAGAACAGTCGTCCCTGAATTGACTAGCTCGCGAATGACATTCCACAACGCAAACCTTGAACGCGGATCCAGCCCGGTCGTTGGTTCGTCCAAAAACAAAACTTTTGGTTTTAACACTAAACTCGCGGCCAGATCGAGACGTCTCCGCATCCCGCCTGAATAGGTTTTAGCTATGCGATCTGCGGCCTCATCCAGCTCAAATTGCGCCAAAAGTTCGTCTGCGCGCTTGCGAGCATCTTTGATACTAAGATGATACAGTCGTCCGACCATTTCAAGATTTTCCCGCCCGGTAAGAATTTCGTCTACAGCAACACTTTGCCCGGCCAAACCGATAACTTTACGCAACGCTTGAGCGTCATTTAAAACATCAAAGTTGTTAACTGTTGCCGTACCGCTAGTCGGTCTTAATAATGTGGTTAAAATTCTGACTATTGTTGTTTTACCGGCTCCGTTGGGACCCAAAAGGGCGGTAACTCTACCGGGCCGGACCTCCAAACTAACATTATCAAGCGCTTTTAGGTCGCCATAAACTTTACTGATATTTTTTAATGAAATGATCGCCTCGTTATTCTTTTGTGATGTTTCTTTCGATAGTGACATTTTTTATTCTTTTGATAACTAATTAATAAATTATACCAGATTTAGGACTTACGCGCTTGTCGCTTTTTCGCCAATTTCTTCGTTATTTTCGCGCGATTGGCATCAAACTTGGCTCAAAATGCGAAAGTTCTAAGATTATTAAGAAACTAAAGATAATCCATGATAACGTCCTTCCCGGACTCCCGCCTTCGGCAATTCGTCCGAGACTTCCTGTGAGGAAATAAAAAACCCTTGTCAGACAAGGGTGGAAACAGACTTCAAGCCGTAACTTCTGGGCGGTGGACTTGCGCGGCCAGCCGTAGTTCTTCCAAAAGTCGGATAAGATACCATCCGAGATCGACTTCCCACCATTTGTGACCGAGCTGTGCACTTTTCGGTGAATAGTGGTGGTTGTGGTGGTTCCCTTCACCGCAGGTTAGCAAGGCAACGAACCAGTCATTGAATACAGTGTCCGATTGTTTCCGACCGACGTAGCGTTGGTAGCCAAACCAGTGAGGACTGTGGCACAAGCCGTTGACAAGTGGTAATAACACAAACACGTAGAAAAAAACATGAAGCACTGCCACTGTCAGTCCAAATTTCAACCCGGGAACCCATCCGAACCACAACCCAAAAACCAAACAAAGGATGACTGTTCCAAGGAGTGGCCCAGTCCATCCAGGAACGTGTTTGTCTGTCCACGTTTGCGCATTCAAAATATCCGGCGCAAATTTTTTAACCATTTGCCGGTCTCGCGCCGCGCGGACGTAGTAGTAAACGTTGAACAGCTGAATCTGCCAAAAACCCTCAACGTAAGGGCTGTGTGGGTCTCCTTCGTCGTCACTCTTGCTGTGGTGTTTGCGATGCACCGCAACCCATTGCGCGATATCGACGCCGGTCGTGATCCACAAGAAAAATTTAAAGATCGATTTCACCCCAGAGTGAAGCCACATTGCCTCGTGGGTGGCGTACCGATGCAAATACACCGTCGTACACAGGGTCGCCAGGGTCGAAACGATGAAGCCGACAGCTATAACCCTTCCCCCAAAAAAGAAACCAACTGGCCACAGAATCAAGCCAACTAGCCCAAAAGTCAGAACCGTTTTCATCATACCCTCCTTAACCTTTTCAAATTCTTACTACTCTTCCACGAGCTCTTTTCCAAATGTAAATCGATCTTTTACAAACTTCTGGAGTTCGGAAATCTGCCTCCCTTCACAAAGCTTGATGGCATAAAGCTGGGTCTCCTCATTTATCCCGCCACAAAGTAGTCCTGTTGTTGCCGGGTCAAGATTTATTCGATAAAAATTTTCTGTAGGAATATCTTTTGTAAGATCATAAAGTCGTTTGGCCTCCCAGGGTTCAAAATTGCTGTTGAAACTCCCGACAATAATTTCAGCTAATTTTTTTATTGTAGAAATATCCATCAGATAATCAAGTTTAGAAATCTGTTCTTTGAAAGCTATAATTATTTTTTGTTGCCGTTTGCTCCGCGCAAAATCCGTCCCTTCGCCGTTGGTGCCATGCCGCGATCGAGCAAACTGCAACGCTTTTTCCCCATCCAAATGCGTTGAACCTTCTTCAAAAGTTAAAGGCGAAAGGTATCCTAAATTTCCATCCGGATAAGAATAGTCTATAAACGCGCGGTCTACCGTAACATTTACCCCTCCAACCGCGTCGATAACACTTTCAAATGCTTCAAAATTTCCAACTGCGTAATATTCCGAGCCAATCCCGGTCCACTCCTCCAACACCTCTGAAAGCACGGCGTAACCCTGACCTTCTTCGCGCAGCTCTCCGTATTTAAAAGCTTCGTTAATTTTGCGAGAACCCGGAATACCCGGAACCTCAACCCATAAATCACGCGGGATAGAAAGCAACACAACTTCAGAGTCGCCAGGGTCGTCTGCCAGACGAATGGTCATAAGGATAATAGTGTCCGTCAAAATTTTTCCATAGTACCCGTTACCGCCCACTCCCAACAACATCACGGTAACTTCTCCTTTTTCTTCTCCATCAAGCGGTCGGTCGGAAGCTATTACCAGTTTGCTAAAATTTCCTAAAATCTCACCAACAGAATCGTCGGGGTAAACAGTCTGGCCGACAGAAATAACTGATGCGCCAGAAAATACTCCTCCACCCAAAACCATTCCGATTATAATTCCAATCAAAAACTTCCATCTGAAAATGGATCGTTTGGATTTGGGTTGGATGTATACTTCTTCGAACATAAGCTAAAAACGAAAAAATGGGGACATGACCCGTTTATTTTTTTGGCCTGCCTTCTGGTCTTACGGTATATTGCAAATCGTATTTACTGATCATCTTTTCTACCCAAGAAACACCCCCTAAGGGTTTGTTTCGGGTGACAGAATGTCGAATGCTTTCAAGTTGAGGCTTGGGAAAAGGTTGATTTACCAATTTCAGATAGTTACTGGGAATGTCTACAGGCCAAGGAGTTAATATTTTAGAGCTTCTTTCAGTATTATTTTTTCTTAAGAATAAACTTCCCCACTGCCAATCTTCCGCTTTGTTGGCTAACTTGGCCCGCAAGGGATTGCTTTCTATGTACTTCATGAGTTGTAAAAAATAGGATTCCTGTTCAACGAGGAAAGATTTGAATCTTCCTTGGAACAAATGTCCCGAACCAGTGGTATGGTGAGAGACATGCCAGCGTTGAGTAACTTTTTGGGTAAATTTGCCAAAAAACCTGCCCATATCGCCATCTTCCTTGGGTTTTACCGCAAAGTGCCAGTGATTGGGCATAATGCAAAAGGCAAAGATGTCTAAGGGAAATTCTTCTTTTATTTCTTCCAGACTATCGATTACAGCCGCGTAATCTTTGGCTGTTTTAAAAATCCTCCACCGAGTGTTCGCGCGGTTGATAACATGATACACCTCCCTTGCAATGTCTATACGGGACTGTCTAGCCATAAATATATTATATCACATAACCAAAAAACGGGTCATGTCCCCATTTTCAGTCCCCCTTCGCTTGGTCATAGAACCAGTATAGAACGACTACGCTATTCTAGACAAGATCCTAAAATTTTAATAATACCCTATATATAACACATTATCACTCCCATAACAATTAAACAAAAACAGCCCTTTCGGGCTGTTTTGAAACTTGTACAAATAAGTTTAATTCCTTTTACCTGCTTTTTCGTTGCTCTGTACATAGCTTACGCACTGTCCTTGATTTTTGAACTCTAAATTAATGAATGTCATCCATCCGCCTTTTTTGCATTCATCTTTAGATTGTGGAACGTCTGGCACTTCTACATCAAATCTTGTCCAATCAAAACGTTCATCTCTTTCTGCACCAAACACCATTCGAACCTCTACGTACTCATTGGCTATTATGGTTTCGATTCGGCTGTTATTATTCTGGCAGAAATATGGATACAAACCATCGGTAATATCAATATTGTAGTTAACCCCTCCGTTTTCCGCAATAACCTGACTAGTATCTCCGTCGGTTCTGTATTCGAAACAACTATAGAAATTTCTCGTACTAATAAATTCCAAATCTGTTTCCCCTACACCCATACTGACTTGGTCAACATGTGCCCAACTATTGATGCGGTTAATATCGTTTGTGCTGGGTGTTACAGCGTTTACTTCAGCGCTGGCAATACCCAATCATAGCAATTCCGGTTAAAATTATCAATGCTTTTTTCATATTTTTTTATTGATTAATAAATTTAATAAAAATTATTTAGTCGACATTTTATATTATAACTTTTCTCAAAAAGATATCAAATAAATATCTCGAAAAAAAACCAACCAATAAGGTTGGCGCACGACTGTGTAAAAATCAGCCGGCTAAAAGCGACCTATTCCTCCCATTCCGCCGGGAAATCCTCCCACACCTCCTCCAGGCATAACTTCGAGGTATTGAAAGGAGATGAGCTTGGTATTTCCAGCTTCGCCGCGGTAAAGTCCGCCCTTGTTGGTAACCAGGTCCACGCGGATGTAGTTGTTAACCCTCTTTCCTCTCGCTCCATCGGCATCTGTGTAAATGCTGATCTCGATCGGAAGTTGCATGAACCGGTCTTGCAAATCCCTATAGACATACTCCACGCGCCACTTCCCGGGAAAGACTTCCTCCAAAAGCGCGCCGGAGAGCATCTCCAGGGTCGCCCGCGACCGTAGCTTGTTCGCGGGGTAAAACACGTCATAGACTAAATGCGGCGGTCCGCCCTCTCGCCCTTGCTCCATGCCGACAAGTTTGGTGCTACGCACCATCTCGCCGGGTTTTCCTTCTCCCAGAGAAAACGGCGGCTCGGTCTGGGAAAGGTCCACGCAAGAAAAAAGCAAGAACGTCAGCAGTAGTGTTGCTCGCGTACTTATATAATACATAACCATTCCTCCTGTCACACTAGAGCTACGTTCTACTACCCAAGAATTTAATTGTCAAAAAAGCAAATGCTGGAGGTGTCTGCTATAAAATTTTAAAACATTTTTGCTTTGAAAAACCTTTGCTATTACGGTCAATTTAATGTATACTTTTCAAATGAAAAAAAATATTTCCGAAACATTTTTAAAATTGTCCTTCATATTTTCAATCTACGCACTAACAGGACTAGTGTTTTATTTGGCTTTATCGACAGACTTTGTTCCGCTGAATAAATTTTCATCTTTGCGTCTTATTGCCCTGCTGTTATTTGCCCCGATAATTTTAAAATATATCATTCACCTTTTAATTGCTCCCTGGTATTCCTTGGTTGAATCTTCTAGATCAAAAAAACGACCAAAAAACTACACTCCATCCGTATCAGTTATCATCCCCGCGTGGAATGAAGAAGTTGGAATTTTGACAACCATTAAATCAACCCTCAACACTCGATATCCAAATTTGGAAATTATAATAGTAAATGATGGATCTACCGACAAGACCCATCAAATACTAACTAAATTTGTTAAAGAGTATAAAAATAAAAGACACGACCAGGCAATCAAATATAAACGTATATCTAATGGTGGAAAAGCTCGAGCGCTCAACACCGCTCTTTCCATGGCGCGGAGTGAAATAATTATTACTATAGACGCCGACAGCACGATGGAACACGGCACTATTAAAAATATGGTGAAGCATTTCACCGACCCACGCGTCGCTGCTGTTGCGGGCAACGTGGCTATCGGTAACCGTAAAAAATCAATAGGATTAATCCAGCAACTCGAATATATGTACGGATTCTACTTCAAGCGGGCTGACTCTCTTTTGAACGCGGTATATATCGTCGGCGGGGCAGCGGCTGCCTACCGAAAAAAAATTGTTGCCGATATGGGCGGGTTTGATGAAAACAGCATCACCGAAGATATAGAATTATCTACTCGTTTACAAGACCACGGTCATCATATACGATACTCCACAGACGCAATTGTCCATACAGAAGGACCTCTGGATTTAAAAGGGTTATGTAATCAAAGATTGCGATGGAAATTTGGTCGCCTGCTTACATTTTATAAATACCGCCACCTGTTTTTTAGTCTTGACCGGAAACATAACCCATATTTAGGCTTTTTAATTTTACCCATTGCGTTGTTTGCTGAAATTTTATTATTTTTCGAAGGTGTATTACTTGCGCTGTTCTACCTGTACACGTTTTATACAAATGATTTCACCCCTTTAGTGTTTGTTATATTACTACTCACCCTGGTTATTTGCTTACAAATCATTTCGGACCCAAACGCCAGCTACCACAAAAATCTTTTTCTAATAGCTCCCGGAGGATGGCTTCTTTTCTATATTGTAGATATTGTTGAATACCAGGCGCTTATTCGGAGTCTCTGGAACCTACTGAGAAAAAAAAGACCGTCATGGCAAAACTGGATACGTAAAGGTGTTTTTGAAGGCAAAGAAATGTTTTAGCTTTCAAAGAAGAAAACTGGTTGATCATGGTTTTTAAATCAGTTACTATCAGATATCGGCATGACACAATGTAAAGAAGAGTACCCGAGGGACGAAAGAAATAACCTTTCTTTTTTTACTTGCCATGATGATAGTCGGGGTAATACCAGTCGGCGTCATAGCTTCGTTTAGCGAAGCCGTTAGAACTTCATATGGTCTCCTTACTCTGAATCGCGAAACTCATCAAATCCCGATGTCATCGCAATCCCCGTATCAAAGTACAAGGTAAACTGCGCGCGTCTTGTGATTTTTCAGCGGGATTGTTTCGGCTTTTACCTCGCAAAGGCACATATATTTTTATATTTTAGATTTCGTAATTTAGTGTCCTTAGATATTTTTCGAAAACTCTGAAATCATATCGTTTTTTTCATATTTGTAAAGACCAACAAAAAAGCCGCCAACTTTGGACTGACGGCTTTTTTTAAAAAAAACTTAAGCGCGTTTTACAGAAACCGCGTTTGGTCCTTTTGCTGAATCTTCGATTTCAAAGGTGACGTTGTCGCCTTCTTGTAATTCATCGAAGGTAACATCAACAAGAGAATTGCTGTGGAAAAATAAATCTTTTTCCTGGCCTTCAACTGTGATAAAGCCAAAACCCTTGTCGGTTTTCTTTTTGATTACACCATTCATAGAATAGATAAAGTTAGATAATGATTGAGAAACGAAAAATAGATATTGTTAAGCTCGACGACTTCTTAAAAAAATATTTTTGAGGTTTTGTTGATGAGAATGTTAGGATTGCATTCAAATGCGTACAGCTAACATTTACATCCCCAAACTTCAACTCACGTATAAGTATACACCATATCCCTATATTATACAACCCTTCAAACCCGGAACTGAATTCAGGTCAGAGTGCACCAGTCTAGGGTAAAATACCCCTAAGATCATAACTCTAACCAA
>PFAJ01000049.1 GCA_002773695.1 Candidatus Doudnabacteria bacterium CG10_big_fil_rev_8_21_14_0_10_41_10
TACTGTTTTTAATCAACCGCTTGGTCATAGAACCAGCATAGAACGACTACGCTATTCTAGACAAGATCCTAAAATAATTTGTAACTTAGCAATATTATCTCATATACCCATGGTTTTTCCGTTGTTTCCGCTGAATCCATTTGCATAATCTTTGGCGTTCATTTCATTTTTACCCTCTGGTTGCAGGGTAATAAGGTCTATAGATGAATTGTTTCCACAGCCCACAGTTATTTTACCATTTTTTATCTTTATAAATCCAGGTGATAACCTTGAACGTTCTTCAGAGACAACAGCATCGATTATTTTAAGCCTGTTTGAGCCGATAGTAGTCCAAGTCCCTGGCCAAACCCGAAAGGCTTTTATTTGCCTGACAATGGATTCAGCAGGCCGTTTCCATACAATTTTTCCATCTTCTTTTGTCAGAATTTTTGTAAAAGTCGCTTCGTGGTCGTCTTGTTTTTTTGAATGTATTTCATTGTTGCACCAAGCGAGTAATAAGTCGTTTATTTGCGAGGCCGCTTCATCACTCAATCGGTCATGCAACGATTTATAATCGTCGTCATCAGTCACTTTCACGGGGAATTGTTTTATAATCGCCCCATGATCCAGCTGCTGGTCCATTTCCATAAAACTAACTCCGGTTTTAATTTCTCCATTCAAAACTGTGAACTGGATGGGGGAGGGACCGCGATATTTTGGGAGCATCGAAGGATGAATGTTTATAAATCCTTTCCGGCAAATTCTTAAAATATCAGAAGGGATAATCATCCCATAAGATGCGACTACCGCGATATCCGCACCCAAATCCTTGATTGTTTTTTGCACCGCTTTTTCTTTCAGAGTTTTAAATTCCAACACGGTTATTTTTTTGCTTTGCGCGAAGAGTTTGACGATGGTGGGGGAGAGTTCTTGCTTTCTTCCCTTTGGACGATCTGGTCGAGTTATGACAGAAACAACATCCCAGTTATTCTGGATTAACGAATTTAAAATCGGGACAGCAAAATCGGAACTGCCAAAAAAAATTATTTTAAGATCATTCGGTTTTCTTGGCATCGGTGTTTTTAGGGGTATATACTGTTTTTTTATCCCACTTATCCAAAATAATTATCCCGTTTAAATGGTCGATCTCATGCTGAAAGACCTTGGCGGTCAAGCCGTCGACTTTGAGTTTGACTTTTTTTCCATCCTCTCGATAAAATTTTACAGTAATTTTTTTTGGTCTTTTTACAACACCAAATTTTCCCGGAATAGAAAGGCACCCCTCTTCCATTGTTTCTTTTCGAAAAGATTTGGATGTAATTTTGGGATTGATAATAGGAAATGCCGGAATGTTATAGTGCTCAAGATTGATAATCGCCAGTTTTAAATTTTTACCAATTTGCGGGGCGGCAAGCCCAATTCCGTTAAATCTTTTTACATCGTATTTCATCTGGTCGATAAGTTTTTTTATGTCAGAAGATAACGGAAATTTTATTTCCGCGTTTTTATTACGCAGGATTTCGTTGGGGGAGGTGACTAACTTGAATCGTGGCATAGTTAGATATTAAAAATTATAGATGAGTTTATTGTTTTTGACAGAATACCCCGCGGCTTGCTTTAGAGCACGAAAAATATTTTCTGAATTGCAAATTTTGGGTCGAAGGGTCGAGAAAATTTTTCACTCCTTATTATTTCTAATAAATGAAAAAATGGAGCCTGATATGCGTTATTATCTAATGTTATTTTTTTGACACTAGCTCTCGATAATGCCCACGCACTTTTTGCTACCACAATAACATTTCATACGCACATTCGGAGGCAACTCTTCTTTATAGTCCCCTGTAATCTCCTCGTCTTTTATTATGTCGCGCTTGGCAGTATCATAAAACTATTTTGCGGTCGTGTTAGCATTATAAGAACAATTAACATATTTTTCAGGATCTTGCATGATAATATATTTTCCATCCATATACGAAATATATCGTTTTTCATCTTCGGTCATCTTCGCGACTTCTTTATGTGGCAAGGTGTTTGAAATATCCCACCGCAAAACAGTTTCCCCGGTTTTAAAATCACGCCCCGCATAAACACCAGAGCCGTGAATACCAGATTCTTTTTCGATTATATCGTTTATTCCCATACTATAAAGAAGATCTGCAGTTTTTATAAAGTTAATCTCAAAAAAATAATTTCCAATAAAGCTCGCGGCGTATCCCTCCAGTGGCTAGAATCGCCACAGGCGGGCGAAAGACATTGCGAATATCTGATGTTTTGCGAATCCTCGCCATTCGGCGGGATAAACTCCGCGGAGCAAAGTATGGGGGAGGCTTTTGAATAAAAACCGCAACCGGATATACGCTCTTATATGACGTAGATAAAAATTTCTTTTCCTTAATGTATTTTAAGCAATTTATTCCTCTTTTATTAACTCATAAACTCTATAAGCTGCTTTACCACTGATGAAAAAATCCTTGTTTCCTACATAGAAATGAAATCTTAATTTTTCAGAGTCGGAAGTGGGCGATGTTTCGAAACAACTTATCTTAAAATTACCTGATTGCACGGGTCTAATCTCGTCTGTTTTAGGTGCGCTGATATCAAAATCATATCCATGGTTCAGCTTCTTTATTTCAGGACCACTAGTCCACTGTTCCCTGAAAAATTTTTTGATCGCAGATTCAAATCTTTTTGCTTGTATTTCTTTACTTTCTTGTTGCGGAGTGACACCTTCTAATTTTTCCGACATAATAATATGGTTAAATTATTAAACTGACTGAATTATACCAGAAACTATGTTCGACCTAAAATAAATTGCCAAAATTATCAAAAAATAAAAGGGCCTTTACAAAATGGCTTATAACGTTTTTAGGTGGAGAATAATGGCATAGTACGTGAAGTCTGTGGCGAGATTTGAGCGAGGGAGAAATCAAAAATGTATATTTGCCGAATCAAAATTTTTACTATTAGATATTACAATAAACTGTCAGGATCAACGTCGATGCTCCACTCGACTGGCAGTTTTGTCAGCTTTTTTTTTATGTTTTGAAACGCTAATTGTTGTTTTTCTCCAGCAAGTATTTTGATTATAACATAAATGATGTATTGACCGCGCATTCGTGGGATAAAAGCGGCCGAAGGCCCGAGAATTTCAACACCTTCTGCCGACTTTAAGCTCTCTGCGATTTGTTCCGCTTTTGCCCAGGCGATTTTTTCGTTGTAATGTTTTGTCGTAAGTTTTATAAGTTTTGAAAATGGGGGATAGTTAAATTCTTTCCGGTGGACAATTTCGGTTTCAAAAAACTTTTTGTAATCATGTTTTAGCGCGGCTTGAATAGCAAAATTTTCTGGGTTATATGTTTGCAAAATAACTTTTCCAGGGAAATCTCCGCGTCCGGTCCTGCCGGCAACTTGAGTTATTAATTGGAACGTTCGTTCGTTGGAGCGAAAGTCAGGGAGTTGCAGTATTGTGTCGGCGTTTATCACGCCAATCAAACCTACTTGCGAAAGGTCCCAGCCTTTTGCCAAAAGCTGGGTACCCACCAAAATATCAAATTTATGACTGCGAAAATCATGGTACAAATTTTCCAACTCCAATCTTTTTGTAATTGCGTCACGATCTATTCTTCTGACTCTGGCTTGAGTAAACACTCGTTGGATTTCTTTCTCGACTCTTTCCGTGCCTGTTCCCATAAAACGCAGTTTATGGCTTTGACATTTGGCGCATTTAATCGGGATGTTGTATTTTTTGTTGCAATGATGACATTCTAGTTTTTGGTTGCTCTGATGATACACCAAAGGCACAGCGCAACTCTTGCACATAGACAATGATCCGCAATCCTTGCAAATCATCGATGTTGCGGTTCCGCGTCGGTTTAGAAAAAGGATGATTTGATGGTTCAAAGCGAGCTCCTTTTCAATTTCTTTAACAAGGCTTTCTGAAAAAATCGAGAAATTCCCCATCTTTGCCTCCTGACGCATATCAACCAACGTAACCGGCGGTAATTCTTGTTTGATTCTGTTAGACAATTCCAATTTCGTGACTGGTTTTCTGTTAGTATCGAGAGTTTGCGAAGCAAAATATGTTTCGACCGTAGGAGTGGCATCTCCCATCACCAAAGGACAATCCCAAATTTCAGAGAGTTTGCACGCTACTTCGCGAGCGTGATATCTCGGGTTTTGGTCAAACTGTTTGTAGGAAGAGTCGTGCTCCTCGTCGATTACTATCACTCCTAGATTTTTAAATGGCGCAAAAATCGAGGAGCGGGGACCGATAAGGATTTTTGCTTCCCCGCGGAAGACTTTTTGCCAGATTAAAAATTTTTGTCCGTAAGAAATTTTTGAATGTACGACAACGATATCATTTTGATCAAACCTTTCCGCGAATCGCGCGAGAGTTTGCGGGGTCAAGGCAATCTCCGGAACCATTACCAATGCCTGCTTGCCTTGTTTTAGCAGGTCTTGAATTACTTGAATATAAATTTCAGTTTTTCCACTTCCCGTCACCCCGTGGAGCAAAAATAATTTACTCCGATTTTTATATTCTAATATTTCAGCCAGAGCGTTGGTTTGGTCATCGCTTAACTTGAAACTCGGGTTATATCGTTCCACTTTTACGAACCTTTCAATCATTTTAGGGCGAGTCGCGAATTTGGTTATTATCGCTTTTATCACCAGGCCGAGAGAAACCAGATAAGTTTCCGAAATAAATTTCGAAAGTTCTGAAAGCTTATCGGTAAAAACCTGTTCAATCCAAACGATACTTTTTACAGGCTTCAGCGGATAGGCTGTTTTTTCAGATTTTAAAAGGTCTCTGACAACCCCCAATTCATCCCTTTTACCGAACGGGACATTTACAATCATTCCAATCTGAATCTGACCTTGCAGGTTTTTCGGAACACTATAACTAAACTCTTGATTTTTACCAAACGATATTCTAGTGGCCGGAATGATTTTTGCGATCATATGAAATGGAAAAGTATCTGTCTATAGTTTCATGGTACGTACCATAAAACTATAGGACTGATTGAGATAATAATTGCAAGTATTATAAAATAGTTAACACCGCGCCGATTATTAGTAGTCCGGACGCAAACAATCTGCGATGAAGACCTTTTTCACGGAGTAGAGTTCCACCGACCAAAACAACAATTAAAGCATTAAGCCCAAACACGGCGTTCGCCAAAACGACTGACCCAAGAAGAAGCGCCATTTTAATATTGAATCTGGCGATAAAAAAAGCGAGCGCGGTCCAAAATACCCCCCATCCATGATCCTTTAGATTAAATCTTAACTTTGTAATATTTTCTTTATGGAAAAGCGTATCTAATACTATGTACCCCAAAAGCAAAAAGGTGTTTAAGAAAAATATCGTTGTTACCACAGAAACGTCTTGTAAAATAATTTTTGTCAGTACGCTGGTTACCCCGTACAAAGTCACGGATACCAGTAGCATCAATAAGTGTTTGGAGTGCTGAAACGCTCGTAGGGGATTAAGGATGTTTAGTCCCGGTTTGAGTTCAATCAAATAAGCTCCTATAAAAATAAGAAAAAGTCCTACGAAATTAATCGGCTGGGGAATATCTGATAAAATTATTACGGCAAAAATCAATGTTGAAATGACTTTTAGTTTCGCGAGGGGGATCACTTCCGACGCGTCACCGTTACGCAAAGCTTTGTTAAAAAATAAAAAAGCCAATGTCCAAACAAACCCGTTTAGGGCGATTAGCCAGAAAGTTTCGATCGGCATCTGCCATTGTACCCAGGGAATAAAAAATAAAGACAAAACAAACCCGTAGAACGAAAGCTCTGTGGTGAATTCCAGCGCGTGAATTTTATTTAAATATTTTTTTCCCAGAATGTCGGCCAGAGCCAGAAAAGCCGCGGCTATAAGAGCAAATATCCACCAAGACATAATTGTAAGTTAAAAGTTTAAAGCGAAAAGGGTAAAAAAGGTCAATCGTTTCGCAAATATAATTAGTTTTAGTTTAGCAGGAAAAGTGGTATAATCAAAGATATGGAAAAGAACAAAATCGATGTTTTAGGGATAAACATAGACAACTTAACCACCAAGGAAGCGCTCGAGAAAATCGATGGTTTTACAAAAACCAAAAAACCGCATCAAATAGTAACAGTAAACGCGGAATTTTTAGTTTTCGCGCAGCATGACTCGTACCTTCGTGCGGTGATGAGATCTTCGGCGCTAAACTTGGCAGATAGCACCGGTGTCCTTTGGGGGTCGAAATTCTTTTCGATGCCGCTTGCAAAAAATAAATTTTTCCAGTGGTTGCAGATCGGCTGGCAGTTGAAGACTACTTTTTTATCGATTTTATTTTGGCCATCGTACATTCGATCGGTTATCAAAGAAAAAATTTCAGGCAGTAGATTCATTTGGGATATCGCGGGCAACGCGGAAAAAAAGGGTCAGTCAATATTCTTATTGGGAGGATACCTCGATACCGCGAAAAAGGTTAAGGAAAAATTGTTGGTCAAATTTCCAAGGTTAAAAGTCGTCGGTACGTATGCTGGCACTCCGGATGAGAAGGGGATTGTTGAAAAAATCAATAAATTAAAACCTGATATACTACTAGTGGCTTTTGGTCCGATAATCCAAGAAAAATGGATAGCCACAAACCTAAAAAATCTGCAGGTTGCGGTGGCAGTTGGGCTTGGCGGTACATTTGACTATATCGCGGGTATAAAGCCCTTTCCGCCCGGATTTTTGCGTTATATAGGACTTGAATGGGCCTTCCGGCTTGTTACCCAGCCTTACCGCATAAAACGCATATTTACGGCGGTTGTCAGGTTTCCATGGTATTGTGTTCGTTTTAAAATTTTATCAACAAAACCATATAGAAAAAGTGTCGTTGCTTGCATAGTAAACAATGATAAAGAAATATTTATTGGTAAGACGCCTAAACAAAAAGATGAAACCGGTAACCACCATTGGATGCTCCCTCAAGGTGGAGTGGAGGAACAGGAGGATAAAAATAAGGCCGTATTAAGGGAAGTTTATGAAGAGCTTCGATTGAAAAATTTAAAAAATTTAGGTCATATTGAAAATGTAAACAGATACGAGTGGCCGCTGTTTTATTCTTTAAATAAATATCAGGGAAAATTTAAAGGCCAAGAACAAACACTTTTCTTTCTAAGACATTTGGAAAATGAAAACGTAGAAATTGATAAAGAAGAATTTGTCGATTTCAGATGGGTAAAGATCGATGACCTGATGGATTGGTTGCACCCAATAAGACACGGAATCGGAAAACATGTGATTAAAAATTTTAATAAATTTATAAAATGACAAAAGTTAAAACACGTTTTGCCCCGTCCCCAACAGGCTTTTTACATGTCGGCGGACTTCGCACCGCGCTTTTTAGTTATTTATGGGCAAAAAAGAACGAGGGAAAGTTTTTATTGCGCATAGAGGACACGGATCGTGAGAGATTTGTTAAGGGAGCTGAAGAAAACATTCTCAAGACGCTTGCTGACTTTGGAATGAATCCTGATAAAATATTCAGACAATCTGATCGATTGGCAACATATAAAAAATATGTCGAGCAACTATTAAAACAAGAAAAAGCCTACGAGGAAAAAGGGGAGAAGGGTACCGCGATAAGATTTAAAACGCCAAAAACCGGAATCACAGAATGGGAAGATTCGGTTTACGAAAAAATGCAGTTTAAAAACGACGCGATAAAAGACCCGATCATTTTAAAATCTGACGGTTATCCGGTTTATAACTTTGCCAATGTTATAGACGATCATGAAATGGAAATCACTGATGTGATTCGTGGCGAGGAATTTTTATCTTCCACCCCTATCCATATCAAATTGTACGAAGCGCTTGGGTGGCAAGCGCCCAAATTCGCTCATGTCCCATTGATTTTAGACAAGGACCGAAAAAAACTTTCAAAACGAACCGGCGATGTGGCGGTCCACGAGTATTTAAAAAAAGGATACCTAAAACCCGCGCTTTTGAATTTTATAGTTTTACTCGGCTGGAACCCAAAAACAACCGCGGAGATATTTTCGCTTGAGAATTTACTGGAAGTTTTTGAGATTAAAAAAATCAATAAAGCCGGAGCGATTTTTGATGTAACTAAACTTGATTTTATCAATCGCGAATGGCAAAAAAAACTAGGGATCAAACCGGAAAACGATCCGTTGTATCAA
This sequence comes from Candidatus Doudnabacteria bacterium CG10_big_fil_rev_8_21_14_0_10_41_10, assembly GCA_002773695.1. Lineage (GTDB taxonomy): Bacteria > Patescibacteriota > Doudnabacteria > UBA920 > 2-01-FULL-50-11 > 1-14-0-10-41-10. The sequence goes on from PFAJ01000049.1 coordinate 8,152, forward strand.
AGGGCTTTAAAAATCGTCACCAAGAAATTTTCTGACAGCGATGAAAGCAAGGTTATAAAACAACTTTTAGCAATTTGGCCTCAAATCATTGAACGCGTCCAAGGACCGTCTGATTTAGATGAGAAATTGAATGAATTTGATTTTTATTTTAAAGAGCCAAAATACGATCCGGAAATACTTGTATGGAAAAAAATGACGGCGGAGCAAACCAAAATTAATCTTGCTATCCTCAAAGATTTCATTTCGAAAATCGATGAAAAAGATTTTATCGCGGGAGTACTGGAAAAACAAATCAAAGATTTTATCCAAGAGAAGGGGATTAAGACCGGCGAAGCCTTGTGGCCTTTACGAGCAGCCCTTTCTGGGCAAAAAAACTCTCCCAGCCCGTTTGAGATTATGGAGATTTTAAAATTAGAAAAATCGTTAGCAAGGATTGAATCCGCGATAAGTATCCTCCTCACTTTAGATGATGGTTTTTAACTTACAAAAAAAAATTGAAAAACCTAAACTTTCAGATTATTTTTTAAGAGGCATAGTTTTATACGCTTTTTTAGTTTTTGTTTTTCAAGATGAGTTAGTCAACGCCGTAAGCACGGCTTTTATATTTTTATTAATGACAATCCCGGTCCTAGTTAAGAGAAAATATAAAACCCGCACCCCGCTTGAACTTGATATCGCTTTATCCGTGTTTGTGTTTTTATCACTCTATTTAGGGAGTCTTCGTGGGTACTACGATCGATTTCCGTGGTACGACCTCATGTTACATTTTTCTTCAGGAATGCTGTTGGGCCTAATCGGGTTTGTCCTTCTGTATCTTTTGAACCAAAATAGTCCGGAAAACGTTAACTTGAGCCCGGGGTTTATTTCCTTTTTTGCCTTTTCGTTTTCCATGACTATGAGCGCTATTTGGGAAATATTCGAGTTCGCAATGGATTTATTTTTTGGTTTTAATATGCAAAAAAGCGGACTAATAGACACCATGAGCGATCTAATTGTAAACACGGCCGGGGCATTAATTGTTGCGATCGGTGGATACATATGGATTAAGCAAAGGGGAAAAACCTTTTTTTAGTATAATTTGGGCAACTTGAAAGTCTTCGCGCTTTCTGCTATCATATCTTAAGTGTTATGAACTCTTTGAAACAAAAAAGAAACTTATTAGCTATTTTGTTAGCTTTATCCCTGCTGTTGGGATCAGGGGCTTTTGTTTATGCTCAAGATTCGGTTGATGATTTAGAATCACAAAAAAATGAAAAGCGGAGACAATTGTTGGAAATTAAGGAAAAAATTAACGCGCTTCAAGAAAATGTGGTTGAACAACGCGGAAAAGTCGCGAGTTTAAACAATGAACTGGTGTTATTTGATCTGCAAATCCAGCAAACCGAGCAGCAAATAAAAGCTTTAGAAGCGGAAGTCGAATTTACTAATTTGGAAATCACGGGAACATTAAAAGAAATTTCTTTGGCGGAAGACCAGATCGAAACAAAAAAATCGCTTCTTACCAGTTTAATCCGCGACATTTATGAGGCTGACCAAGCGTCTCCTTTAGAGCTGATTTTAGCAAACAATAATTTTTCAGATTTTTTAAACGCAGTCGAGAACACAATAACTTTTCAAGAAAAAAACCAAGAATTACTATCAGGATTGAAAACAATAAAAGCTGAATTAATTCTTAAACAAGAAGCGTTAGAATCTAAAAAAGAAGAGTTAGAAATACTAAAACTGCAAGCCAAAGAAACCCAAAACAGTTTGCTTGCTCAAGCCGCGCAAAAACAAGGGCTGCTTTCGTATACCCGGGGTCAGGAATGGCGCTATCAACAACTTTTAAGCGAAGTTTCAGAAGAAGAAGCGCAAATCCAGCGGGAAATTTTTGATTTAGATTTAAATATTAGAAATCAACTTGGTGACAAAACTCTTCCAACTATTACCGGAGGTCTTACTTGGCCAATGAGTGGAGTTTTAACGCAAGGTTATGGTAACACCGGCTTTACCGCTTTGGGATACTCTTTTCATAATGGAATAGATATTGCCGCGCCCCCAAATACACCTATCCGATCAGTAGGGGATGGAGTGGTATATTCCACCGGCACAGGCAACACGGCTTATGGTAACTGGGTTGTAGTTAAACACACTGTTGATACTGATGAAAACGGGATGCGCAACATTATGGTTCTATATGCTCATTTAAATAAAATATCCGTAAGTCCAGGGCAAGGAGTTTTAGCAAGTGATCTTATAGGTCTTCAAGGAAACACCGGCAATACCACGAGATTATTGTACGGACCGGAAAGGGGATACCATTTGCATTTAACAATATTTGACGAAGAAGGGTTTGGCATCAAAGAAGGCGCCTATCAAGACATCTACGGCCCCTACCGCATTCCTTTTGGGTATAGCTACGACCCTTTTGATTTCTTTCAATAAACAATAAAAAAACGCTGGAAGCTGGAAGATAGAGGAGATTAAAGAGGGTGTTGATAAATTCCTCGAAATAAATGGGAAATTTCCAACAGCACGTGAAATTGATGAGATTGATTATCTACCAACATCTCGGTCGATACAACGTTCATTCGGTGGGCTTGAAAAAGTACGGGAAAAAAATTTGGTTATGATATTACTCACTATGGAAAAGGTGAAAATCGATCAAGAATTGCCAAAATTATAATCAAAAGGGGATTTGAAGCGGAAAACGAAATCCGTAATCTTTTGGTAGCGCAATTTGGCAAAATATTCGTCCACTTAGAGAGGCATATTGGGAACTCAAAGAAAAGAGTTGATTTTTATGTATTCTCTCCAGATGGAAATTTTGGAGTAGACGTGTTTTACCCCTCCGACATGTTTAATCTAAACAACGCACTAAACATTAAACTGGGGGCCTACAAGCAATTTAATGATAAGCTTTATTATCTAGTTGCTAATACAGATATAACGCAAACCGATATCAATAAAGTAATTAAAAAATAAACTGAGGAAGCTTCCTGACAAACAAACAATTATATCTTTAACGTTATTTAAATAAATTATTAGCACCATAAAAGCTTACGAGGTGGTTAGGGGACGAATAAAATGAAATATATAGTGCGTCGTGCAATATACCTTTTACGACGTATATAAACTAAAATAGGACTTGTATGAATTTTGGCTATTCGTATCCTACTCCTTTACAAACTTTTTCTTTCGAATTATTACTCAATCACCTATTGCTAAATATTATATAAACATCTATAAGTCCGCCTATACATTCACTCTAACTTATGTTTACGACCTAGCAAAAACCCGTACAAGCTCTCAAAGCCTTTTTAAAGGTCATAGGGTAGCAATCAAGTCACTAAAAAACCCCAGAAGGCTATTTTTTTCGACTCCTAATCTGTTTCTATTTATTCCTTTTATCATTCTGAATCAAATTCAGAATCTACACTTTAATCTATTTTATAGAACTTGTTTATAGATCTTGGTTCCCAGTAGGATGACTGTATGTAATAGTAAATATTTATAAATTATTTAAAATATAATTATAAAATTTATCAAAAAAAATTTAATTTAACTTCTTACTTATCTATGTCGCACAATATAAAGCTTTGGGCTAAGTAAACTCCACAATAATTCATTACCAATAAAAAAGGCTCCAGCAAGTTCGCTGGAGCCGAAGGCCCGCTCCGTCAAAAGCGAAGCCTTGTGGTAGCCGTAGGATCACCTGCCTTTCTCCCTGGGTGGGACGACGGTTCTACTTCGATTTTTATGATCCATATTACCCTCCTTTCCCTTCCGGAGATTTATGTTGCGGCCATTAGTTTGACCCAGCGTATTTTCGCTCTCAACGAAGGAATGGTTATCCGCAAGCGGAATAGCCAGCACCTTCTACTATGAGGATTATACCTCTGGGCCCTTTTTTTTCGGGAACTATTTGAGGTTCTCTCCACCTTCCTCCTTAGTAAAAAACGCGGGAAGCCCACGTTTTTTATGATTACTCTTTTATTATATGTCTATAAATATTCAAGGTCAAATACGATTAAGTTAATTTATGCTTGATCAGTTCATATACCAACTTTGCCGCGAGAAAATTTGGAGCTTCGAAACCATGGATCGGGGCAAGCTCCACCACGTCCGCACCGATGATGTTTTTTGATTTAAATACACCGTTTAACAAATCAAGGAGTCGTTCCCACGACAGCCCTCCCGGCTCCGGGGTGCCCACAGAAGGCATTATTGAAGGGTCTAGGCCGTCGAGGTCAATGGTTATATATACATCCTTTGGGAGGCTTTTTAAAATTTTGGCAACTGGAACATCAGTGCCATAAAAAGTCGTCACTTTTTTCTTCGTGTCCGCCCGGCCCATAAATTCTTTAACTTCTGGATTGGTATTTCTTATCCCTACTTGAGTAATTTTTATATTTTGGTCCAGTATTCGACGCATCACGCAAGCGTGTGAATACTTTGAACCTTCAAAACTATTTAATAAGTCTGTATGCGCGTCAATTTGTAAAACCGCAAAGTTTTTATTTTTTTTCTTGAGCGCGCGAGTAACTCCGGACGTTATTGAATGTTCCCCTCCTAAAACAAGAGGAAATTTATTTTTCGACACCGCCCAATCCCCTACCGCCTCTGTTACACCATCAACCGCCTCTTTGGCAGAATTGCGCGATAAAATAAATTCATCCAGTAAAAAAATATCTGTATCTATGAACCCATCAAGCAGAACCCCTTTTTCATCAGACCACATCTCATCCAAAAACCGAGAGTTTCGCACAATCGCAACCGGCCCTTCTTTTGCGCCAGAGCCGAACGACACCGTTGAATCATAAGGAAACTGAAAAATCGCAAGTTTTGATTTTTCAAAATCTTGTTTCTCAAGGGCTCCAAAGTTATATTTCCATTGTTCGTAAAGTTTTTTCACGCTATTTATTGTTAATTTTTGGTAAAAGATAGGGCGAAAATAAAAATTTCAGTAAATTTTTCTTATATTTAGACAAGTATTTAAATCCTTTAATGCGCTTGAAAAACTTTTTACTACCGCATTTACACTCAAAATCAGTCCTAAATACCCGCATATCATATTCTGTAGTTAAATAATTATAAATAATTTCCTTGTTTTTGGGTATTCTTTCAAGTGCTTTAAATTCCATTTTTTTCGAAATCAATAAAAGCATTTGGGTTGCAACCATGGTTTATAAAGTCCCCCACAACAAAATCATAGCTATCAAGGAATAAGCCCCCCATTTGAAGAGATTCGGGATAAGGTTTTTAATATACCTTCCAATTTGATAATCCTTTCGTTTTTTCTATATACTTTGTTCGAAAAAAGGGATAAACCTTTTCCTTCAAAATACACTATTCGCAATCCCACGGGAGGCTTTAACTTGAACAATTTTTTTCGATCAAATATCCAAATCATCTCAATTTTTTTTAGCTTTATCCATTCTTTGCATTACTGCTTTTAAAATAACCGGCCACGCAATTGTTGCGTCGGCTATCACTTCAGCATATTTACCGCCTCTACTAACGGGCATAAATTTACCCCAAGAACTCCCTTCGGAATACGTACAACCGGAAAGTCCTCCCCAATGCGCGGGTTCGGGACAAATTCTGACGCCATATGAGTACATTCGGTTGTAAGGTTCGGATTGATTCCACGGGTCTTTAATGTTGAAATATTTCGAAGGGTCGGCTCCATCTTTATCTCTCCATCGGATCAAATCGAGAAATGGTGCTACTTGTTGAGCCCAATTTCTTGGCACACCACCGCCAACAGTAAAGATCCCCGCTTTCTTGCTTTTTAAGAATAAACTTGTAAAATGTTCCAGGTCGCCGAAAGGATCAAACACCAAACTTTTCTTCCCTGTTTTTTTTTGCAGCCTGTTGAAAAGAGCGAAATCCAAGCCATATTCTGAATCAGAAAAGGCCGGGATATAAACGGGAATATTTTTTTTATAGGCGCTTTTTAAAATTGATTTCTGTTCTGGTTTCAACTTTGAAATCAGGTATTCCCCCATTTTTTCATTTATTTCGTGGCTGGAAACTGTTTGCCCCGGCTCAAACTTTGATAATACGGCATGGATATCCCCTTCTAAATCATCGAGGTTTTTTTCGAGCTCTAAGGTATCGTATATCCGATCATAACCTTTTTCACGTAGCTCTTTGTCGGTCATTTGATCAACTTTGTATTTGAAATGGCTCATACCTAATCCCTCGACCATTCCATGGGTCATAAGCGCGCCGGTCGAAACCATCGCGTTTATCATGCCGCGGTCAATCATTTCACAAATCAAAAGTCCCATTTTAGCCGCGGTCATTGCTCCGGAAAAAGTCCCTACAACAAACGTATCTTTGTCTGTCACCATTTCGCGCAAGATATCCGCCGCCTCGCCTAAAGCGCGTCCGCCAAAAGCGGTTGATTTCATTTCGGTTGCCAATTCATCAAAATCTGTAACTTTATCCAAATCTAAGGAGTGTAACGGATCAAAACCGTCATCAGCACCGCTGTAAACTTTTTGAATTTTATCTTCATTATATTTGATCATGTATTTTTACCACCCAAATCTTTTACCAACATCTTCAGCAGTCTCACGTGTCCGTGTGACAGTGATTAGACCGCTGTCGGCAGAAAGTTGCGCCGGGTTAGAAAGTAAACAATGATTTGAAGCAAGCGCGTCTTGATAGGCTCCTGTGTCAAAAAATGCTACATACAAATCGTCTCCATTCTCCACTTCGGTACGTTTTGGTAGTCTAACATAACTCCCGCCGGCTGTATATTTGTCATCCGAATCGCATGAAGAGCCTGCCAACCATACGCGTTCGAACGTTTTTGCGTGTAAATGATTTATGGGAATTGCGTGCCAGCGTTGTTTTATTGCCCAAGTGTCCAACAAATCATTCATAAAACTACCGTCAACAAAATACCATTTTTTTGCCACTCCTCGGTTGATCTTTTTTTCTGCCAGTATTTTAAATATTGTTATCTGCGCGGGAGCCACCACCCACCTCCCCCACTCAACAACCATGTTTGGGTGAGGAATTCCCGCGCGTTCAGCTTGTATTTTCAGGGTTTTTACAATACCTTTAACCGCGCTTTCCAGAGAAAAAATTTTTTTCTTTTCGTAGGCAACGGGCATCCCCCCGCCGATGTCTAAAGTATCCAAAGAAGGGTTTATTTTTTTTAGCTTGATATAGTACTTCATCACCAATCGCGCGCTCCCAACCAAATCTTCCAGTCGTTGGATTTGCGAACTTGCGTGATAATGAAGAACTTTTAAATTTCTTATTTTTCCGATTTTTAGCAAATCTTGAAATGAAAAACCAAACTGATCGACTCGTTTGTCCCAATGTGATTTGATTTTTAAATCTGGGTCCACCCGTACACCCAAGTCGCCACGATACCCTCGTAAATAATCAAGTTCTAAAAAATTCTCGATAATCGGAATAATCTCTAACCCCTTTCCTTTTAATTCTTCAATCAAACTTAAATATCGTTTTGTCTTTGGTCCGTTACAAATAACTCGAATCCGCGAGGAAAACTGATCCTGCTCCCACAACCGTTTTATCAACCACAGCTCGTTGGCGCTTCCCACTTCAATATGACCCCCTTCCGAAATAATCGGCAAAACGAATTCCTTATTCTGGTTGACCTTCATTGGATAATGAAATCTAAATTTGCCTTTGTACTTGTTTTGCTTTAAATAGTAAGCGAATATTTCATGAATCTCATTTAACCTCTCCTCAATAATAAACGGAAAAATAATTTCCAAACTGGTTCCAAAGCGTTTTACCAAATCAAAAATTTTGTACTGGTAATTCCCTTGTCTAACAACTAATTTTCCTTCTCGGTCAATATCAAAAGGCCTGGTGCCCACTTCTTTATCCCCAAGCTTCCAAATTTTCTTATAATTTTTCCTTACTTGTTTTTTTCGTCTCTTTCTTCTTTTCAAGGACTTCTTTTTCTTTTTCACCATACTACTGTTGTGCTTTTAATTCCCTCTGGGCCTTTCGGTTTTTCGACACACTTTTTTCTTTATTTTTCTCTATCTGCGTTACTATTTTTGGAATAAGCGTGTCAATAGACGCGTATAAATCAGTCATCGTACTTTCGGCGCGATACACCGCGTGAGGAGCGTCAACTGTTGCTTCCGCTCGATATTTTTCACCAGTATGTTTCGTTTCTAAAAATTCAAGCTCAATTCTCGCGATTTGCAGTTTTCCGCTATGTCGGTACAGTGATTTGAGTTTATTTTCCACATATTCCCGGATAGCATTCGTCAGTTTAAAATTTGTTGTCTTGATTGTGATATTCATTTAAATTTTCCCACATACTTAATTTCTTCCTCCAAATTTATATCCAATTTATTTTTACATTCTTTTTTCACAAAGTCAATTAATTTTTTTGCATTTTCGGCTGTCGCTTCTCCTAAATTTTCAAAAAAATTTGAATGCACCTCGGAAATTCTCATTTTATCCAGTTTATATCCTTTCAGACCCAAACATTTATCGATAATAAATCCGGTAGAAATAAAACCATCACGCAACGCAGACTCCCTCCATCTTGGATATTTATCATCGAGTTTTTGGATATTATCCTTGGTTTGTTTTAGAGCTTTAAAGGTGCTACCGGCGACCTTTGCCCCCAACGGCTGCTTTTGGGAGCGTTCTACCGCTGTTTCTACAATTCTACCTCGATTTAAATTCATTTCTTCTTTGGTAATTTTTTTTAGTCCAAAAACTACTTCCAAAGCAATCTCTTTTGTATCTTGCAATTTCGAATAATTATAATCAAATTGAAAGTAATCCTTTTCTACGGTTTTAATCTCGCCGTCCCGGCCGAGTAATGTTGCTTTCCTGACACTTTCCCCGGTCGAGCCGCCAAAACAGTTTGAATTTCCAAACAAGGCTCCGCCGACAGTCCCTGGGATCCCTACCGCCCATTCAATCCCGGAAAGATTGTTTTGCATTGATATTGCGGCGACTTTTCCCATTGTCTCACCCGCTCCGACAATAATTTTATCGTTTTGAACTTCCATTTTCAAAATTTCCAATTTTATAACCAATCCTTCAAACCCAGCATCTGACACCAAAAGATTGCTACCACCACCTAAAATATAGTAAGGCATTTTTTCTTGATTACACAACCTGATCGCGGCGCCAATCTCGCCGGGTGTTTTTGCCGAAAAAAAATACCTAGCGGGTCCGCCGATTTTCCAAGTTGTCAATGGCGCAAGCTGCCTGTTTTCCTCCAAGACAATATTGTATTTAGTTTTTGCCAGCTTTACTAAATCATTCACGCTTTTACTATTTCCTCGGCCACTTTATAAATATCTCCGGCGCCCATAAAAATTATAACATCGTATTTTTGAGTCGCTTTTGAAACTTTCTCTTTCGTAACCGTCAAACTTTGAAGATACTCCACATCCGAACGTTTTTTAGAAATTTCCTGAACCAGATCCAGCGAACTGATTTTTTCTTCAGTTTCATCGTCCCGACCGGCGACATCAAAAACTTTTACTACCCACAACCCCGCGCTTTTTACCTCCGAAAGAGCTTTGACGAATTCATTAAAAAATATTTGAGTACGTTTTTTTTGGTGAGGTTGGTAAACCAATAAAATTCTTTTACCAGCATACCAGTTAACAGCTGCTTTCATAGTGGCGGTAATAGCGGATGGATGGTGCCCGTAATCAGACACTATTTCAGCCCCGAAAGCATTACCTAAAATTTCGAATCTACGCCAGATACCATGGTACCTTTCCAAAGCGGTTTTAATAACTTCCGGCGCTATATTTAATCTCAACCCCACGGAGATCGCTGCCAGCGAATTGTAAACATTAAATTCACCGGGAACTTTTAATGAAAGGTTGATTTTTTGTTTTTTATAAACAACCTCGAATTCGATAGCCCCGGCTTTGGTGTTAATAGAATTGAGTTTTAAATTTTTAGCATTTTTTCCGAAATCCAGTTTTGTGCGATCCTTTATTCGCTTCGCGACATCAGTTACACCAAAGTCATCGCTATTGTAAAATAATACGCCGCCATCCGTAATTCTATAACACAAATCTGAAAAAGCCGATGCGATATCCGCAAAATCTTTATAATAATCCAAATGATCCGGTTCGATATTGTTGATAACTAACATCTTCGGATTAAGGTGTAAAAATTGCCTATTCAATTCGTCTGCCTCAACAACGAAAATATCACTTTGTCCGATGCGAACATTTCCACCCCATTCTTTTACTCTACTACCAACAAAAACCGTCGGATCCAAACCTGCCTCTTCCAAGACAAAACCAATCATTGTCGTGACCGTCGATTTACCATGTGTACCCGCAATCGCGATAGTTTGATGGTCTTTACTAAGGATTGCAATCGCCTCGAAATGTTCGAGTTGCGCGATGTTTTGCTCAATCGCGTATTGCCTTTCAATATTTTCAGCCCCAATAGCCGAGCTGTAAATTAATACTTCCGTGTCAGACGGAATATTTTTTTTATCATGAGAAATGTTTATATCTACTCCAACAGCTTTCAAATTTTCAAATACCGGCGAATCGGCAATGTCCGACCCGGAGACTTGTTTCCCTTTTAAAGCAAAATATTTTGCGAGCCGCGAAAGCCCGATCCCCCCAACGCCTACGAAGTGGATTTTTTTTATATCATCAAATGATTTTATTGAATTAGACATTTTTTACCAAAGTAATTAATTGTTTAGCCAATTTCTCGCTAGCATTTACGGGCATTAAATTTGCAATATTTTCACGCAACAATATTTGCAATTTGTAATCAAAAAGTAATTTTCTTAAAAATGTGATTAAAAGTTTGGGATTAAGCGTTTCTTGCCTGATGGCCACCGCGGCCCGCTTGAAAAATAAATAATTTGCATTTGCGATTTGATGAGATTTCGGCATAGGTATTATAACACTTACCTTCTTACATGCCGATAGCTCAGTTATCGTTGAAAACCCGGCTCGGGATACTACGATGTCAGCGATTTTAAAAGCGTCTGGTAAATTAGCCGTTAAAAAATCATAAGGGTGGTAATGGTCGATATTTTTTACAGACCTAACTTTATGTTTACCAATAACATGAATAACCTGGAAGTATTTGGTTAGTTCGCCGATAGACTCAAGGATAAGTTTGTTTATTGTCGCGGCGCCTGACGAGCCGCCCAAAACTAAAATTGTTGGGAAATTTGACTCTAATCCAAATTCTTTTAACGCTCGTTTTCGATTCCCGGATGTAATATTTGCTCTTACCGGATTTCCGGTGTAAATAATTTTCGATTGTTTTTTTATTTTTTTAAAAAAACCGCTTTCATTAGAAAAATTGCGCTGTGACTCCTCTAAACTAACTGACAATTTATTGGCGAATGGAAAAATTAATTTATTAGAGAAGCTTGGTAACAGGTCTTGCTGATGGAGAAAAATTTTCTTTCTCAAAATGAAGGCGGCGAATGAAACCGGAACGGAAACAAAAGATCCGGCGGATAATACAATGTCGGCTTTAATTTTTCGTAAAAGATATAACGAACGAATAAATCCAAACAAGACTAAAAAGATATCAAAAAAATTTCTAATAGAAAAATACCTTCTCCACTTTCCTGCCGGGATAGAATAAAATTTCAAGTTTTCTTTCTCAACTAAAATCTTTTCCGTCCCTGATCGAGTCCCGAAAAAATAAAACTTCGTGTTTGGTTCTAGTTTTAAAACCGCATCTTTCACAGCTAAAAGCGGCGAGACAGATCCAGCTGTACCCCCTCCGACCAAAATTATGTTCAAAGTTGTTTTTTTACTCACGATAAAGCTTTTTTATATACTAACTCTGTAGCCTCAGCCGCTTTGTCCCATGTGTAAGCAGAGACATTATTCATACCCAACTCAACTAACCGCTGCCTTAACGAATTATTGTTTGACAACTCGTCTAAAACATTAATCAACGATTCAATATTATACGGATCGAAATACAACACCGAATTCCCTAAAATCTCTCTTGCCACCGGGATGTCACTGCAAATAACCGGAGTCTTACTGCTTTGCGCTTCCAGATAAGGCAGTCCAAATCCTTCGGAAAGTGACGGATTAATAAATCCATCGGATCCGGAATATAGGGCTGACAGATCTTCGTCTGAAACTTTTCCGGGAGCGATTAAAATTTGAGGATTTAGCAAATTGTGAACTCGCTTTGCAACTTCTGGATAATTTTTGTCGACCGCTCCTGCCAGGACCAATTGGTATTTGTTTCCAATTTTTCTTGACCATTTCGCAAACGCTTCCGCTAGAAATTCCAGGTTTTTATAACGACGACAAACCCCGACAAATAAAAAATAAGGTTTTACTATCCCCAGTTTCGTCTTTACAGATTCTATCTGATTATAACCAACGCCTCTTCGATAAATATTTGAAACTCCTTCGTAAACAACCTCAACCTTTTCAGCTTTCGTTCCAAGTAGTTTAATTATATCACTTTTTGTCGATTTAGAAACCGCGATTACTTTTTTCGCGCTTTGAGCGGCTCTCCAAATAATAAAACGGTATGCGAGCCGGTATAAAAAATTCTTTTTTTTGTTTCCCGGAAACCTGTGATGAATTAAGTCATGAATTGTGGTTACAAATTTTTTCCTGTATAAAACCGGGACGTTAAAGTTTGGAAAATGTACGAGATCCAAATTTTCCTGATTCAAAATTCTCGGCAGATTCACCTGTTCGCCGAACGAATAGTATTTTGCAGATACCAATCTGCAATCTGCTCCCAAATTTTTGAACTTTTCATATTCTCCCGAGTTAAAATTTTTATCGAAAAATAACACATATTTAAAATCATTTTTTCTTTTTAGAAGTGCTGAAAATAAATCAAGAGCATATTTTCCTATTCCAAACCCCTCCCCCGCCATCCGCATATCGACGCCTATTCTATAGACTTTATTTTGCTCCATGATTATTGTTTAGAAAGTTAATGTTGGTGTTCCGAATTTGATTAAATATATCTACGGTTTCTTGCGCGGTTTTTTCCCAACTAAATTTTTTCGCCTGCTCCGCTCCTTTTTTTGAATATTGCCCGTACATTTCATCGTCAGACAACAAAACCGTTAAAGCCTGTACGATCTGGTTGGAATTATGCGGGTTTACATAAACACACGATTCACCCAAAACTTCCGGAAAACTCGAATTCATCGCCGCAATAACCGGCGTCCCGCATGCCATAGCTTCCAATGGCGGCAACCCAAACCCTTCGTAAAAACTTGGAAAAATCATCAATCTTGCCATCCGATAAAGGTGCGGTTTTTCGGGTTCTTTAAGGTTGTTAACTATTTTAATATCATTTTTAAATACCGACTCGCTAATCTTTTTCAATACTTTTTCGTACAACCACCCCAATCGTCCGACTAAAACGAGTTCTAAATCGTCGTCCGTAGTCTTTCGAATTTTTTCATACGCCTCGAGGATCCCTAAAATATTTTTTCTCGGCTCGATCGTTCCGAGATACAAAATAAATGGTCTATGTAATTTGCGTTTATCTCTAAACTTCCGCTCTTCTCCGTCATCCGAGTTTAGGTTAAAAAGATGATGATCCAATCCCAGTCTGACAACTTTTACTTTTTCTTCAGGAGTTTGAAAATATTTTACGATATCATTTTTGGTCGATTGAGAGTCGGCTAAAATATAACTGGCTTTTTTTGCTACGGATCTATCAGAGATAATTTTATGCCAGAGTCTTCTTTGCCAGGTAGAAAAATCAGGACGGTGAACAAAAGATAAGTCGTGGGTTGTGATAATTAGTTTACACTTCGGGCTTAACGCTGAAAATAAATACCGGGGAGCAAAAAACATATCAAGTCCTCCTACCAGTTTATCGATTTTTGGATAAGATAGGAAGCGCAAAGAAGCGTTTAATAATCTGTTAGGAAAGTTGTAATGTTTTACGGTAACATTTGAGTAATCAAACCTTAAGGCAAAATCAGTGGTGTTTTTAAAAGAGTTTGAAAACAAAACATACTCGTTCGCTTTGTCAATCTTAAAGATCTCGTTCAAAAGGCTTGTGGTGTATACTTCTACCCCAGTTGTTTTTCCATCTGATAAAGTTCTTAAGTCAATACCAATACGCATAATTAGATTAACCTCATTGCAGGAGCCAACCTGGATGGCGATGAAGCAATCCTTTCTTTCTTTAAGATTGCTTCTCCTTCCGCCGTGGCGGACGGATCGCAATGACAGGTTAAATTAAGTTTCTTTATAAATAAATGAATTCATTTGAGACCGAAAAGATTGCTTGCTAAACCTTTCCGCTTGTTTAACCAACTCTTCTTGGTTGTATTTACTCGGGTCAAAATTTTCTAGAACTGTTTTGAGTGATTCTTTGGTCTGTTCATAAAACAACTCACCATGCTGTCCTGGTTTTATAAATTCCAGCGCGCCTCCCTTGCCGTATGCAATAACCGGGGTCCCCATTGCTAAAGATTCCAACATCATTATCCCCGCGTCTTCCAGGCTTGGAAAAATAAATGCTTGTGCGCCTCGATAAAGATCTCGCAATTTTTCGTCAGTCACTCTTCCTAAGAAACGAATATTTTTACCAGATTCCAACATCAACTCATTTTCGAGTGAACCGCTTCCGGCAACAACAAGATTTTTATCGAGCTCTTTAAGAGCTTTTACGACAAGATCAATTTTTTTATATGGCTCGAGTCTCCCTGCGGTAAGGAAATAACCATTAGCTTTCAGCTGATCGCTTGCGGGAAAGAAAAAATTTGTATCGACAGGCGGGTAAATTACTACAGAGTTTCGATCGTAATACTTTTTTATCCTCGACTGGACTTCCAGGGAATTAGCAATAAAAAAATCAACTTTCTGCGCAACCTTGTAGTCCCATAGTTTTTGCCGCATCAAAAACGGTTTTGCAATTTTTTTAATAAACCACGGGTATTGGATAGTCGAAATATATTCATCTGTCATCTGCCATAAATATCGAGTGGGTGTGTGGCAGTAACAAATGTGCTTGGTCGGCTTTTTTACCTTCACCCCTTTTGCAAACGCGGAGGCGTCAGACAAGACTAAGTCGTATTCAGAAAAATCGAAAGATTCAATCGCTTTCGGCATTAAAGCCAAATACCATTTGTAACGCTTTATTCCCCAAGGTAATTTTTGGATAAAACTGGTTCGAATGTCCCAATCTGTATATTTTCCTTGTGTTTTGTTTTCATCATAAACCAAAGTAAAAACAGGAGCCTGTGGAAACATTTGGTGCAATTCATCAAGCACCCGTTCGGCCCCTCCAAGTTGAGTTAAAAAATCATGGACTAGAGCAACCTTCATTTATGAAATACTAATAGATACGAATATACAAATTTGAAATTTATAGGATTTAAGTCTTATAAAGATCAGATTTCCCCTCCTCATGAGGAGTGGTAGGGGAGGTCCCAGTCGGAATCAGATAATCATAGTTTCTAAAACCCCCGCAAGGGATTGGCTCAATACCGTAAGTCCTATTTTATTAGTATATTCGCACAGATTCGTATTTCAAAAAAACCTAATAATCTCCGCTTTTACCCGGTGGTTGTAGTAAGACTACCACCGTTCGAACAAGTATTTGTAAATCCAAACCCATTGACCAGTTTTCTATATAAAATGTGTTCAAGCGAATTTCTTCTTCAAACGGCAAATCCGGCTGTTTGATTTGTGTTACCTGCGCAAGCCCTGTTACTCCCGGTTTGATGGTAAACTGCCTCCTGTATCGCTCACGATAAAGTTCTACTTCGTCCAACACGTGCGCTCTGGGGCCCACCAAACTCATATCGCCCAAAAGCACGTTGAAGAGCTGTGGTAACTCATCCAGTTTTGTCCTGCGTAAAAATCTTCCGGCTTTTGTAACTCTTGGGTCGTTTTTGATTTTAAGAAACGGCCCTTTCCTCGCATTTGCTTCCCAAAGTTTTTCTCTGGCCTTCTGGGCATTTTCGCCGCCGTAATTTTCTCCTACCGATAAATGCTGATGCATTGTCCGGAATTTAAAAAAATCGAACGGCTCTTTCTGCCCGTAACGTTTTTGAATATATAAAACTTTTCCGGGAGAATCAATTTTTATCAACAAAATAATAAAAATAAAAATCGGCAGCAATAAAATTATCATAACCAAACTCGCCACAACATCCAGGATCCGCTTTACGACCTTCCCCCACCCATCGAGCGGAGTATTTTTTAATCCGACCATGGGGATACCGGCGATATCGTGCAAACTGATATTTGATTTTTGCGCCTCTACAATATCGGGAACGTAGTTAAAAGTGATTCCGTGGTCATGGGTAAACTTTAAAAGTTTGCCGTTGGTTGTACGGTCCAGGTCGTGGTTGGCTTGAATAATCTCATCGATCCCTTGCTCGTTGTAGATTGCTTGCAATTGAGCAACAATATCACCGTTGCCGTCTAGAGTTTTTATAATCTGATAACCCAGTTCAGGTCTTTTTTTGATTTCTCTTTTCAAACTGTAATCCTTGTTCCAGCCTAATATCAAAACCAGTTTATGCAAACCTTTTCCGCGTCGTAAAAACGCTCGTTCCGAAAGCAAAACGACAAATCTTCCCAAGCCGACTGCCAAAATAGCAAAAATCCAACTCATTAAAACTATCAACCTGGAAGGAAAAATATGTTGGTTAAAAAAATAAATTGCGACGAAAACCATCAGACCAACCGAAATTCCAGCCGCAACCTTTACAAAAGTTTCTCGAAATCCCCTGGTACTTTTTAGTTTATACAAACCGTAAAATGACATTATGAGAATTAAAACCGGGACAGCAATGATGATATTTTTTAAAAATTCACCAGAAGTCAAATCAAATTGGATTGGGTATTGAGGTAAAAAGCTTTCTACCCGGTATCGCAAAAAATACGCGATCGATCCGGCAAGAATAATCATAATCGCGTCTACAAAAATAGAGATGATATTAAATACAAGTTCTAATCGTTTCATACGGATTTTATATCCCCTCCTGCCAGAGGAGGGGCGCCTACCTCAGGTGGACGGGGTGATGGTAAATCGAAACCGTTTAATAACTTCAATTATTATACTAAATTATAGCATTTCTTTCAATAAAAAAGATTGGTAATCCTACTCGTCTAGACCTTTGTCCGGACAATCTCGCCCTTCTTTTGGATCAAAAATCTCCTCCAGTCACTGCGCATGGTTAGCTTTATCAGCCTGCTAAACATCCCTATCAGTGGTGTTTTTGGTGTCGACCTGAAACTGACAGTCCCGCTTTTTGAATAATGCACCGGCATGCATTCAGCAAGACGGACAAACCTTTCCGTCCACTTACTGTCAGGGGAACACTCATGTCCGTTCGTATACGCAAGTAGTACTTTCTTCAAAAAGTTTTTGGGGGAAATCACCAACTGGATGAAAACCAACCGAGCCATCCGAATATTTGCTTCCTCTTGTTGCAAAAGATCGAGCTTCTCTTGGTCAGCATGGTCGGCTTGCAGAATTACTGCCCGCTTGAAGTCTAAGACTTCTCTCATCGCCGCGGCAGTAAGTAACGAGACTTGTCCTATGTCTGGGAGCCGATGTTTTTGTGCGGCCAAGTGCGCCGTTGAAACGCTCACGATGGGAACACCGAATCGCTTGGACAGAAATTCTGCAACCTTGCCTTTTCCCGACCCTACCGGTCCGATCATTGCCACAATCAAAGGCGATCCAGCTTTCGATCGAAACTGACCTAGACCCCCCACTACTTCGGGGATCAAATTCCCAATTTCATCAGAAAAGACAACTTTGGTATTCATATCATCTCTCCTTTTTTTTCGTATCATTATACTATTGCATTTCGATACTTTAGTCGACTAAAAAACCCCAACGATTATCAGGGTTTTTAGTGCTCCAAGTAAGTCTGTAAGCCGAATTCTGTTTTTGTGTAGCCATCTGTCTGGGCCGGGTGTTGCCACCACGGCTCAATGCGACCTATTTGGTCTTGCACTCAAGTAAGAGTTTAGCCGTTTCAATCTCGGTTTCACTCGAGCAAGCTCGAGGTTATACCGAGCGTCGCCCTACTACGCTCCCTGCGGATCTTCGAAGGGCGGTTTTGCGATTTCTCGCAAAACCGTCTCTGCTCGCATCTCTATGGTCACCCACGACGGGAATTACCCGCTACCTTTGAAATTCAATAACTCTTAAGGGGTTATCAAGTCTCTGAGTGTTCGGACTTTCCTATCCAGGCGGTCGAAACCGCCAAGATTAGCTACCCAACTTACTTGGAGTATAAAAATACTAGCAAAATAATAAGCCGTTGTCAACAATCGACGGTAAAAAGAAATTGGACGGTAAAACTTACGTAATCCGCGAAAAGGTTTATCACTACATTTATTATTATTCCCTTAACTGGGAGCAATATTTAAGACAATAGAAAGGCAAGTTATAATGTCCTATTTATACCCGTGATACGTAAACCCATGCCAACTGCAAAATTAAAAAGCCTGAAATCCAACGGGAATTTTAATAAATTATAAATTAATATACTTTCTCAGTTCTTCCAAATCAGAATCCGTTTGATCTTTGGCAACCGACTTAACCAATTCTCCGGTCTGTTTTTCTATTTCACCCAATTCAACATCGAAAGATCGCGTAGCACTGCTTAAATCCTGCGAAGCCTTAAGTTGTTTTGCCGTTTCAGACAGAATTTTTTTTATCCCGGCCTTGACCGCGCTCTCCTTTCCCGCTTCCAACTTCCCCAGAAGATCCTGCTTTTCGGAGAGCGCTATAGGCAACTTATTTATCAATTCCGCTAATTTTTTTTTGTTATCCATTTTATTTTAATGAATAATTATGCGGCTTGGGCAATAGCCATTTCTGGCGCCCTAGATCCGCCAATTTCAACTTTTATATCCCGTACGTCAACGCCGGCTTCATTCGCTTCTGCCAATAACCTAGTAAATTCGATCGTGGTCATAACTTCCGGCGCCACCCGCATTATCTCCAGCTTTTTTCTCAACTTTTCCTGCGCTACCGACTTTTCGTCCGCGAGAACGGTTAAATTCTTAAACTTCACATCTAAATTATGTCGCTTGGCCAATCCTTGAACTTCTTCAAACTCTTTGGCCGTCAAAAAGCTCTCTTGATTTTCGTCATTCAAAGCTTCAACAATCTGATTGGCGGAAGATCTCTCTCCTTCGAATCTGCCTTGGTTAGCCTGCATGCTTAGACGGGCAACCCTGTCAAATCTTTGTTTCATGCCCAGCTCGGCAATGCCGGAAAATTTTTTCCACGCCTTTGCCAGCCTGTTCTCAACCACCGGCCCGCCCAAAACTTTCTTCTGCTCTCCGTTTAAAGCCAAAACCGAAGGGATTGTCATCTCGTCCGCGTCTGCTTCACTGTAATTTTCCAAGCCTTTTGTCTTAGCAACGGCTTGCCAAACTCTTTCCCTTTGTCTGTCTGCCCAATCGCTCAAAGCGGCACCGACATTGGTCGGCTTAGATGTTTCAAAAGCTTTACTTTGGTCACCTAAATCGGGAGCCAGATTAGTCACGGTTTCCCGAGCTCTATCCTTGCTTTCGCGGACTGCGGTTTCGGCCATGTCCGGAATGGCAAAAGTATATGATACGGCTGACTCAAGTTTCCGACCTATTTTCCTGCCAAAGTTAATTAGCACTTCAGCTCTTTTGGCTCCCCGAGCCTTGTATCCATGTTCTACTTGACCTGTATACAAGTCCATTTGTTCAGCGCTTGCTGAATCAAAAGGCCTTTCAGAAGCCTTTTCTTCCCCACGTTTTCCCAAACCGAGAGTAGTGATTTCGGAACCCCCCGAGTCTCTTTTAAATAAATTTCTTAAGCCCATAATAGAATAAAATTAATGTTAATATCTTATATATAAGTATAGCACAAATTATTCTGTGTGAACAATGACCTCCTCCCCGCTCTGAAAAGCAGGGTTTTAGTCGCATGAAAATCGGTTAAAATAGCCAGGCTGTCTATGTTTTTTACTTCTTATTTTGGCAATTAATTTACTTTTTGACTTGTTGTTCGTCCAATTCCACTGAAATTACAAAATACCCAGCAGCCCAAATTCCGTATTTTTGTATATACATCTAAAAGTAAATCTCTCTTTCTAATGTGATAGGCCAGGACTATTTACTAATTACTAAAAAACCCTTCTTACGAAGGGTTTTTGGATATTAACGTTTTGCCCATTGTGGGGCTCTGCGGGCTCTTTTCAATCCCGGTTTCTTTCGTTCTTTTACTCGAGGATCGCGGGTTAGAAATCCGGCTTTTTTTAAAAGCGGTCTATCCTCTTCGTTTCTTTTTACCAAAGCTTGTGAAATACCATGTCTGACCGCTTCTGCTTGGGCATGGGTTCCACCGCCAGCTACATTTATTTTCCAAGATAATTTTGATTCAACCCCCAATGCGTTTAGTGGAGATAATACGATTTTTTGCAATTCCGCTGTACCAAAATAAACAGGTAAATTTTTTGTATTTACCGTGATCCCTTTTCCTTCACTATAACCACGAACTTTCGCCATAGCGGTCTTCCGTCGTCCAACCGCGTACAAATAAGTTTCCTTTTTCATCTTTTTTACATTCGCTTCAACTTCTATCGGTTCTACTTTTACAACTTTCTCTTGTTTCAACTCTTTTTTTGCCTCAGCAGAAACCACTGCCTTTTTCTTAGGTTTTTTAACAACTGGTTTTTTTTCGGTTATTTTCTTCTTTGTTATCATCGAATTAAATTTCTGCTTTGATATTATTTATCTTAAAATCATGCTTACTGCCAATTACCACTTTTAGCCTTCTCATTTGGGCTTTTTGCAATTTAGTCTTTGCTAACATTCCGCGGACAGCTTCTTGAATAACAAAAGTTGGTTTCTTAACAAGCATGGTTTTCAAACTGGTAGTTGTGATTCCGCCCGGATAACCGGAATAACGGGTATATTTTTTTTGATCTATTTTCCTTCCGGTAAATTTGACCTCTTCGGCATTCACCACTACAACGTAGTCCCCCATATCCACATGTGGGGTATAATCCAGTTTATCTTTACCCATTAAAATTTTTGCTATCTTCGTCGATAACCGACCCAAAGTAAATTTGGAAGCATCAAATTCGTGCCAGTTCCTTTTAACGTCTTTAGGTTGTTTAATTGTAGTCTTCATAAAATTTTAAACTAATTCTAGCCGAACTTTCGCGGTTCCGTCTTTATATTTTCCAAGATTGTACAGTCGGGTGTAACCGCCTTTTCTGTCTTTATATTTTGGGCCTAGGACTTCAAAAACTTTCCGAGCGGCGTTTACCTGCAACAAAGAAAACAACTGTCTTTTTTTATGTAAATCCGCGGTTCGTCCTTTACTGATCAATTTTTCTACCACACTTTTCAAAAGTTTTCCCTTTTTTGCGGTGGTCTCAACATGTTCGTATAAAAGAAAAGACGACGCCATAGTACGCATCAGACGTCTAGCTTGATCTCTTTTCGGACCGATTTTTGTCTTTTTTCTGTGTCTCATCGTAAAAAATTAATTTCTTCTTAAAGCGTAAGGATTACTTCTAATATTTCTTTTATAGATTTATCTCCCAAACCTGAAAAGGATTCTAACTTCTCCTCATTTAATTCTTTCAAATCCTTTAATGTTTTTACTCCATTTTTCAAAAGGGCGTTGTAAGACCGTCTGGAAAGACCCAAAGAAAGCAGGTCGTCAGTCACAGGAGAAAGACTTACCTTTGCGCTTGCTGGTTCTTCTGTAGACTTTTGAACCTCTTCTAATTTTTCAGATTCTATTTCTTTCTTCGCTTCCTTTTCAGCTTGTTCCAATCCGTCTTTTTCCAAAAGTTTAAAATGATCAACCAGCAACTCTGCTGATTGCTCCAGCGCGTCTTTACCGGAAATTGTTCCGTTTGTTAATATGGTGAAGGTCAAGCGATGGTAGTTCGTCATTTTCCCGACCCGCATATTCTCCACCAAAAAATGAGCGTTTCTAACCGGAGTGAAAAATGCATCAATAGCAATCATTCCAATTTCCAATTTTTCTCCTTCGCGCATTTCGACAGTGGAGTAACCTCTCCCTTGTTCAACGACTAATTCCATTTCTATTTCGGAATTTTTACCATCCAAGGTCGCGATTTTTAAATCTGGATTTCCAATCTCCACTTGATCGTTCTTGTCGATCATGGCAGCTGTTATCTCTTTCGCGCCTTTAACTTTCAGATGTAGTCGAATCGGTTCAGTAGAATGGCTTTTTATATATAGTTTCTTCAAATTTAAAATAATGTCGATCATATCTTCCTTTACTCCTGGCACAGAAGAAAATTCGTGATCAACACCGATAATTTTTACTGCTGTTACTGCTCCGCCCGGTAACGACGAAAGCATCACCCTTCGGAGAGCGTTTCCAATTGTATCGCCGTATCCAGGATAGCAAGGCTCTAAAACAAAAACCGACTGGTTTCCTTCTTCTTTTATAAATTTTAGATTCTTTGGTAGTGGTAGTGATTCCATATTTGTTTTTATCAAAGATTCATTAAAGTGAGTCTCTGATTATAAATTATCTTGAATAGTGCTCAACAATTAATTGTGTATTAACCGTCCTATCAGCCTCCTCGATTATTGGAAGGCTTAAAACTTTCGCGGAAAAATC
The DNA here is from genome assembly GCA_002773695.1 of Candidatus Doudnabacteria bacterium CG10_big_fil_rev_8_21_14_0_10_41_10. GTDB lineage: Bacteria > Patescibacteriota > Doudnabacteria > UBA920 > 2-01-FULL-50-11 > 1-14-0-10-41-10. Next base: position 30,730 of record PFAJ01000049.1, read on the forward strand.
ATTTTTATCAAATGACAGCCATTCCGGTGTCTGGTGTTTACCCATTTCGGTCTTTCTCACAATCATATATTTACTCTTTTGTTTATTTTCGCGAACTTTTACGCTATCACCAGCTTTTACCTGATAAGAAGGGATGTTTACCTTTTTACCATTGACTTCAATAAAACCGTGAGAAACCAGCTGTCTTGCTTGCGGGCGGGTAGTTGCCAAACCTAAACGGAAGACCACATTATCAAGCCGTCTTTCCAATAATTGCAAAAGCATTAGTCCGGTCTGCCCTTTCTTTCTGGCAGCTTCTTCATAGTAATTTCGAAATTGTTTTTCCAAAATACCATAAGTCCACTTCGCTTTCTGCTTTTCCAAAAGCTGGATACCGTATTGAGACAACCTTTGTCTTTTCTGTCCATGCATCCCCGCTGGATAATTTCTCTTCGTCAAAATCTTCTCGTCTTTTGGAAAAATAGGCGATGATAGTCTTCTTGCGTGTTTAGATTTTGGTCCTGTTAGTCTTGCCACTACTTTACTAATTACTGATAAAAATAGATATACGGATAAATTTATAATCTGTACATTGTACAAATCTGTAATCCATAAAACTAAACTCTCCGAGGTTTCTTTTTTCTTACTCCTCCGTGCGGGATTGGGGTGCGGTCTTGGATCATTCGGACTTTAATCCCCGATCCGTTCAACGCACGCACGGCCGACTCCCGTCCGGTACCGATACCTTTTATGAAAATATCAACTTCGGTTATCCCAATACCTTTCATAGCTTTCAACATTTCTTCCATGGTACGTTGCGCGGCAAATGGGGTAGACTTCTTTGAACCACGAAAACCAACCATACCAGAGGAACCCCAAGTCAACACATTCCCTTTATCATCAGTTATGGTGATAATTGTATTATTGTAACTTGACGAAATATAAATCTGCCCGGAAGTGGTCTTCCTGGATTTCTTTTTACCCGAACCGGCTTCTTTAATCGCTTTGAGCTCGTCTCCCGCTAAAGTTTTAACTTTTTGTTCACCCATAATTCTCGATCCTAATATACTAATTAATCCTAATTATAATTATACTAATAAATAGATTTGGAATTTCAGTCTTTTTCATATCATTAGTATACGTTTAAATATTTACGTCGCGCTATGTTTTTTGATCCGATTGCTTTCGTCCGCTACTGACCGTCCTTCTAACATTGCCTCTTCGAGTTCTGGAATTGGTTTTGGTTCTCTGCCCGCGAACCGGCAATCCTTTAGAATGACGCATTCCTCGATGTGAACCGATTTCTTTTAACAATTTAATGTTCAAAGACACTTGCTGTCGCAGTTCACCTTCCAGTTTAAAATTCTTTTCGATAAAAGTTCGCAATTTGTTCTCTTCCGCTTCTGATAAATCCTTGGACCGTTTGTTTGGGTCAACCCCGGTAGCCGTCAAAGCTTTTCTCGCGGAAACAAAACCAACCCCGTAAATATACGTAAGGGCCGCTTCTATTCTTTTATTTGGAGGTAAATTTACCCCGCCAATACGAGCCATAATTATCCTTGTTTTTGCTTATGTTTGGCATTTTCACAAATAATACGAACAACGCCTTTTCGTTTAACCACCTTGCATTTATCACACATAATTTTTACTGATGCTCGGACTTTCATAAAATTATGCTAATTACTACTTGTTACAAATGTACGGATACCGTATTTCAAGCAAAATAATTAATCGGTAGTCTGTAAAGTTTAAAAATAAAAAATCTAGTATCTCTTTCGAGACAGCTAGAGCCTTTTTGTTATTCTACCTCGGGTCAGATCATAAGGAGTAAACTCCATTTCCACCCGATCGCCTGGGAGGATTCGTATATGGTACATCCTCATCCGTCCAGATATATATCCCAAAACAGACTGTCCAGCTTCTAATTCTACACGAAATTGTGCGTTTGGTAAAGCCTCTGTGATTTTTCCCTCTAAAACTATCACATCTTCCTTCCCCTTATTTCCTTCCATTCCTAATTTTTTATTCGGTAAATATTCCTTAATTTATTCAACTTCAACCCTATTTTATAGCTTAAAGATGAAAAAACTCTTTAATATTGGCTCTAAATTTAAAGTAACAATATAATAACAGGATTCAAAATTCGTGTCAAACAAGGACCCATTATTTATTTCCTTTGCCCTCAAAAGACCGTAAAACTTCCAAAGGAACAGCAAAGATAATGGTATTCGACTGATCAGAGGATAAATCGTTTATCGATTGCAAAGTTCTTAGGTGCAAGGCTCCAGAAGACCCGGCTAACACGTGCGCGGCTTTGGCCATGTTGTCTGCGGCCGCGACTTCTCCTTCGGCTTTAATAATAACCGCGCGTTTCTCCCTTTCCGCCTCCGCCTGCTTTCCAATTACTCTTTTCATTTCTTCGGGAAGAGTCACGTCTTTCAATTCCACAGAATCAACTTTTATCCCCCAAGGATCGGTTGCTTTGTCAACTATTGTTCGGATCCGGCTGGAAACATCATCCCGATTTGCAAGAAGTTCATCCAACTGAACTTCTCCAACGACATTCCTCATCGTGGTTTGGGCAAGTTGGGAGACAGCGTAGCGGAAATTCTCAACCTCTAACACCACTTTTTCAGCGTGTGATACTTTATAATAAATAACCGCGTTTACTCGCACCGAAATATTATCTTTCGTGATCGCTTCTTGGTCCGGCACATCCACCGCGCGAACTCGCAAGTCTACTTTTTGATAACTTTGAAACACCGGAATCACTAACCGCCAACCCGGAGACATTAGCCCGGTATATTTTCCTAGAGTAAACCTCACGCCAAGTTGGTACTGGTTGATTTGTTTGATAGATGCAAAAATTATTAGAACGATAACTCCAACTACAAATGACATATTTTTTTAGTTAATTATTTAACATCTTTATCTTTTTCATATCCACAATTTTTAAAACCACGACACCACAACCCGCAACAGCGACCATGCTTCTTTTTTCCGACCACAAACCACAAACCCGAAACAACAATTACAATCGGCCAAATAATCGCCCCTGCCTCCACTGACAAGTAACCCAAATTTTCTTATAGAAAAATACCTCCAACCGCAATAAGAATAATTCCTAAAAACATATTCTTAAATTTTAATTATTTCTTTCGCTCTACCACGACAGTGCAATCTGTTAAAAAAGCAGCTATCGCACCGACTGCCGCGAGCATCGGGGCAAGCACCGCGCCAACGACTGCGAAGTTAACAGGGATTTCCATTAGGTCGTTGCCTTCACTATTTTTGATAATAATCCTACGCACGTTCCCCTCTTTGATTAGATGTTTAACTTTTTCTTTTAATTCTTTTCCAGAGACCTTGAATTCTTCTTTTTTTTTCATAATTTTTCTGTCATTCCGGAAGCCATAAGCGTAAGCGCAGGCTATCCGGAATCCATTGCATTAACTTAATTAATAAATTTAAAAGTGGAAATCAGGTGCTGATAAATCGGGTCACTTATATCTGTAGACGGGGCAACCCCTTCATGAGCAGTTATCATATATATATTTCCGTTTGCCAAAGTATAAGTTGCCAGGTCTGTCTTCGAGGTATAGGCTACTTTGTCTCCAAAAATAATTTTTGTATAGTCACTCAAATTGCTACTAATATTTGAGTTATTTGGGTCTTGAATCCAGAATTTGATAGACGTATAAGGAACCTCAATAGATGATCTAACTCCATAAGTAACGCCTCCAGTCGCAAATTGGACGAGATCGTTTCCGACGGAAAGTGCACTTGGATACTTGATAGTCTCGTCTAAATCGAGCGATAGACCGCTTGACGGGAACTCAAATTCGTATCCTACGCGAGTGTTTCTATATGTCTGCCAATCCGCTGTTTGGTCTTGGTCAAGGAATTTAAAAGTAGAGAGGATGTTAATAAAATCTTGTTTATTTGCTGGCAATTCGAGCTGCTCTAATGGTCTAAAATTGAAACCGTGTTCACCCTGTTTAGTCTCATATTCCCAGCCAGTATTCTCACCGTAATATACATGCCACTCAATACCGTTTATAGTTTCCGACGAAGTTCCACGATCATAGTTCACATTTGTAAAGTATAAGTCCACGTTTCTTTGAGCGCACTCTAGAGCCTGATCACCACTCTTCACTGAAATCATTTTGCATTCTTCAACCCGCAAAGAATTTTCTTTTCTTGATTCCTCTGAAAAGAAAAATAACTCTTCACTTGCACCTTGTGATTCTATGGTCCAATCAACGGGCACTTTCATCTCAAAACCAAACTCTTCGCTGCGGTACGTCTGCCAACTTGAAGTCTCGTCACCAGTATCCTGCGATCCTGTCGCAATCGGCAGTTTGGAATCAGAATCCGTTGTAACCGTCGCAGGCTCGCGGATTAAAAGAAAAACTATCACCGCAACCAAAACAATAATCACTGCCCCAATACCAAAAACTAACTTACCACTTAGTTTTGAAGTAGGTTGTGGTTCTGGATTTGATTGTTGATCAGATTTATTTGGCGTATCCATGTTTGTTTAAAAATTTTAAATTATAAATTTAAAGTTACACAATCACTCCTCCCCCCAATAATACTCCTTTTTTATACATTGCGCAAAATTGGCCGGGGGTTGCGGCGCGCTGCTTTGCGCTGAATTTGACCACTATATCTTTTTTTCGCCTGATTATAGTACACGCTTGTTGTTCTTGTCGATAGCGAATAAGCGCGTTTCCTTTAGTGGGTAATTTTGGCGACCTGCCGGAAATCCAGCTAACCTGTTTTAATTTAATCTCTCGATGATACAATTCTTTAATCTTTGATCCACGGCCTACGATTAGATGATTTTTTCTGAGATCTTTTCCAACAACAAAATATGGAAGTCCTCCGCCGATGTTTATTCCACGCCGTTGACCGATAGTATAAAATGGTAACCCTTTGTGCTTGCCGACTATCCGATTATTGATATCGACAACGTCGCCGGGTTTCTCCTTCAGCCGAGCTCTTAGAAATTCATCAAAATTCACTTCCCCAACAAAACAGATTCCCATACTCTCTGGTTTCTCGGCGTTTTTAAAACCTAACCTGTTTGCGATCTTTCGAACTTCGGGTTTAGTGTAATCCCCCAGCGGAAACAAAGATTTGGATAACTGTTTTTGAATAACGGTACAAAGAAAGTATGATTGGTCCTTATTCTTGTCCTTGGCTTTAAAAATTTTATACTTGATATTTCGGTCTTCAATTTTTTGCTCTCCGCTTTCCGCTTTACGCTTCTTCACATAGTGCCCGGTCGCAATGTAGTCAGCGCCGTCTTTCAACGCTCGTTTTAAAAATAAACCAAACTTTATCTCTCGATTACAAACTACATCCGGGTTAGGAGTAAGTCCCCGCTTCTCGCCTTCAAAAAAATAATCAATGACTTTTTTATTATATTCTTTTTCGAAATTGTAAACTTTTACCGGAATCCCCAATATTTTACAAACATTTTTAACATCTTTTAAATCTTTGCGCCACGGGCAGTATTTTGAAAACTTTCCTCCAAAACTTTCTTCCGACCAGTTTTTCATGTACACGCCGGTAACATCATAACCTTTTTGCTTCAACAAAAAAGCCGCGACTGAAGAGTCAACTCCCCCCGACATTGCTACGAAGACCTTTCTTTTAAGAGGGGTATTTGATTGTTTGTGTTTATTCCAAATTCTAGCCATATTCGTTTCGTTCACCGGGCCTAACGTGGCCCCAGCATTAAAAGTACCGGGAATGTCAGTTTTGTCCATTTCCCGTTCGTGAATCTTATTCGGCAGAGGGATGGTGGCAAAAATCTT
>PFAJ01000055.1:0-1792 GCA_002773695.1 Candidatus Doudnabacteria bacterium CG10_big_fil_rev_8_21_14_0_10_41_10
GTATTTCTACCGTTCATAGCGATGCCGCGAATGGGAACAATAAAATGACGTTTAATGTCTCCAACGCGGCCAGTGGAGCGGTGAGTGTTATGATATTAACGGGAGCCGGCAGTGTCGGCATCGGGGAAACGGCACCGGGGTCAATGTTGTCAGTATCGGGAGGTGGAAGTTTTGGTTCTAGTTACGACACCACGGCGGCTCCGTTAAATGGGTTAATAATAGAAGGCAACGTCGGCATCGCAACTACCACCCCCAGTCATAAACTGGTAGTAGTCGGCGGTATTTGCGTGGATGATGACAATTCAGATCTCGACTCTTGTGGGTCACAAGCGCAGGTAAATGGCGGGATTACAGCTGACGGTCCTATTACCGGAAATGCTTTCGACTTGGCGGAAATTTACGCGTCGGACGGCACCTTGGAACCGGGCGACGTGGTGCGGGCAAGGGTTGTAACACTTCTAAAAAGCGGGAAGTTGCCCGCGGTTGAAAAAACTGATGAAGGATATGATTCAGGCGCGATTGGTGTGATTTCCACTGACCCGGGTTTTATAATGGGTTGGAAACAGTCAGATACAGATGTCCCGGTGGCTTTGGAAGGACGTGTGCCTGTTAAAGTTACTGATGAAAACGGCGTGGTTGCTTCGGGCGACGCTCTTACTTCCTCTGAAAAATTCCCGGGCTATGCTATGCGGGCAACCAAGTCGGGAAAAATTATTGGACGGGCGATTGACGATGTTGACACAGTCTCTCCGGAAAATTATATTTTGGCTTCAGATGGCGTGACCAAACTTGGTAAAACCGAAGTATTCTTAAAAGTTGGCTGGGAAGCGATTGGTGATGAAAATAATGCGGTTGTTATTGAAACTAAAAAACATACCGGATCGATAAAATTAGCAAACGTCGATACGGGAACTTCGGTAGTCGTCGCGACAACTTCCGCCGCGCTGCTTATCCAACAGTCCACCCAAATGGTTTCGTCTTCCACCGGAGAAATAATTGATAATACGGTCGCCGATCTTTTGCAAATACAAAGCGACAGCACCACTCGTATGTTGCTTGGCCAGCGGGGGAATTTGGAATTGAACGGCGAAGTGACTTGTGAAGATTTGCCTCGCGGCTGTCTGAAACTGTTAACGGTGGCAAACAATGGTGATGAATATTTTTCCGTGACGGCGACAGGTACAGTCGCGATCGCTTATGATTTGAAAGTGGGTGGCGATATTGAGCTCAAAGGCCACATTCATGCTGGCGGGGATATCGCCGGACAAATGGTCATTGCGGCAGGAGAGACTTCCACATCTACAAAATTCGCGGTGTCTTACAAAAACACGCCGATTATTACGCTTACTCCAAACAGTAGAGTTGGTTCGGAGTACTGGGTAGAAAATATGGCGCCGGAGACAGTTGTGACCGCAAGCTCAACACAAGAAATTGTTACAGGATTTACTATCAATATGGCGTTGTCGACAACCCACCCAGTTGTCTTTAACTATATTGTGGTCGGTAGTGACGACCATATTGTCTCGTTACAGGTTTTGGAAGAATCTAGACAATTTGTGGAAACCACATTAACCGTTATTACTTCCACTACCCCGCCCGCCGAAGCGGGTGCCACCACTCAAGCGGGAGGGGAGGGTCTTGGCGACGATCAAAATCAAGAAACTGAAAACTTAACTACCACCGAAGAGGTGCTGATCGAAGAACCAATCGTAGAAGAGGCAATAGAGGAGCCAGTGGGAGAAGCGGTTGTTGAGGAAGCCGTTTCGGTAGAAGAGGTGGAAGAGGGGATTAA
>PFAJ01000055.1:1864-11411 GCA_002773695.1 Candidatus Doudnabacteria bacterium CG10_big_fil_rev_8_21_14_0_10_41_10
CCACATGTCTTATAAAGAATTAAAATCCTACCAGCAAGCCACAACCATTTATGATTTTACCGTAGAATTTTGCAAAAAGTATGTCGAAAAGAAGTCACGTACCACTGATCAAATGGAGCAAGCCGCAAGGTCTGGCAAGTAGAATATTGTAGAGGGGACAGCCGCGTCAAAAAATAACCCAAAAACAGAAGTTTTCCTTCTTGGTGTCGCACGGGCAAGTTTTGAAGAGTTGTTGGAAGACTATCAGGATTTTTTAAGACAGCGAGATTTGCCAATTTGGGAAAGGGATGATTTAAGGCCGCTAGAAGTAAGACAATTAGCTTATAAGACTGATAAGTCCTATAATTGGAAAATCCTGAACAAGCGGCCAACGCGATGACAACCCTAATTAATCAAACAAATTATTTATTAGATCAACAAATTAAATCAGTAAAATTTAATTACAGGAATTCCGGAGTAATTTTAGAATCACATCAACAAAGAGCTGCTAAAATCCTGACAGACAAACAAAAAAAGAATCAGGAATTTGACGAATATTTAAAAAATATAACCGAAGTAACAAAGAAGAATAAGTCTAAATAAGTTGCATACGCCCTTTAAAAATTCTATATGGGTTATATCTCGCCCCACCCGACTTATTTTGTCCTATTGAACAACAGAAGATCCCTTGGGTCGATAAGATTTCTGGATCATAAAAGACCAAAAAATTCCTATATTTGACTTCTTCCATTTTTTTTGCTATAATAGGTATAAGAGTACAGAAACGCCAGAGAAACAAATATAAAATTACAATTTAATCAATGAATCATAAAGAGCGGCTTTTTAAAGGTCGTTTGGACTGTTTATAAAAATGATCCCGGCATATTTATTAATCATCCAATATTTGGCAGTAATAGAAACCCTCTTGCGTAGTTTAGGAAGGTAGTGTATATTGAGAAATCGTACAAATAATTAACATTTAGTGAATAAATAAATGGCTTCTCAAAAAAAATACATTACCCTCAAGGAAGCGTCGGTGATTTCCGGCTATACGGTCAAGGAATTACATAATTTTATAAAAATCGGGCTGATTACCGCCGGCAAAAAGAAAAATAAAATTGTTGTTCCGTTTGACGCTTTTGAGAAAATCTCCGAGCAGACCCCGGTTTTGAAATCACAGAAGTCTGCGCCAAAAAATAAACGTGTATCCAAAACAAAAAGTATGACCCAAAAACCAATTACAAGTTTAGTTCCATTTGTAAAACCTCACCCAACCATGTTGAAGGTTTTGGAGTCTACCGCTTTGGCAGCGGCTATGGTTATGGCTTTCCATGTCGGAATGATCCCGACTGTGGCAGATAAAGTGGTTCATGGTTTAGATCTAAGTTATCAAACTGTTGCCTACATGGGTGGTACAGTTGAAGAGCTGATGATTGAAGGAGTAAAAACGCCGATAATAATTGGTAAAAAAATCGCGGGAATTTCAACTTTGAATCCGGCAGCTGGATACGATGAATCACCACAAGTCGCGGGAGTTTCAGCGGAAGCCATAAGCAACTTGTCAGGCTCGGAAAATAATTTCAGTATAGTTGATACTGTCGAAGGAGCGTTGATTGGAATAGCTGACGCCGCGGAATCTTTCGAGCGAACGCTAGATTTGTTGCAGCATAAAACAAATGAGTTATTGATTCAGAATTTACAGTTTGAAAATCTAGACCATGGTATCCAGAAATTCTTCCAACTTTAAATCAGAGCCAACCTTTTAACCAGTTTTGGGTATAATATCATTTGAGTTTACGAAAGTAAAAATAAAGTAAAGAAAAAAATCTCCGGTGCGGGCCGGAGATTTTTTATCGAGCAAATTAGAAATGGTGTTCTGTTCAAAGGTTACCTTTTTATTATTTCCGGCAGGCTATGAATTGCGAAGCTCTCTAAAACCGCTAGTGTCATGATAAGGACCCGTCCGCTTAGGCGGACGGAGACGAAGCAATCTGAATATTATTGTTCGAGCGGCTTGTCCGCCTAGGGAGGAAGTTAAAAACTGCGTTGTCGGATCTTCTCGATTCGGCTAGCGCCTCGCTCGAAGAATATTAACGACGCCTCAAGATCCTCGCAATGACAGAAAATTGGAGTTTCGTAATTCAAGGCGGCAGAATACCCCGCAAGCTTTAAAGCGGGGATCGTTATTTTTCCAGTTTTTTTGTTACCTCATCAATTATGATAACCGGATTATTATCCATAATTTCTTTCATAAACCAATCAAAGCCATAAAAGCGGTCTTTGAATTCTCTAGTACTCATTTCAACGTAGTTTATTTCGTTGCTTATCAATTTTTCCAAAAATTTGATACAGTCATTCAATTTGGTTGGACTGGTTTTTCCAACCAATAATAAATCAACTTCATTTTTTGGTAATCCGACAAAAATACCCGTCAGCGCGGCAAATCTAATGTTACCGGCAGAGAGAAGCGTTTTTTCCAAAAAATCTCTGTTTTTGTTTTTTTCGGATTGCTCAAAGATTTTAACGAGTTCTTCAAAGGCGGGGGAGAATCGATTTATTTGATAATATTTTTGCTTTCTCTTTTCGGTCGTATTCAAAAGGCGATGCTTTGTGAAGTAGGAAAGCAGTTGTTTTATTTTACCTTCTCCCATACCCACCCGTAAACGTAATTCATGAACAGAAAAAGCCCGATAAGGGTACTGACAGAATGCCATAAGAAATTGCTGTTTGCTTTTAGAGTCTAGTATTGTTTTGTGCATTTTTAGTATTAAAATTTAGTAAAATAAAATATATCATAAAAAACCGAGATTAACAAGAAGCTTTGACTTAATACCTAAAATATACTATATTTTGATTAGTAAGAATATATACACTATGCTAAAAATTGGTCAAATTTTAATACCAAATTCTAAAACTGCGTTGAATTATGTTTCGTTGTTTACGGAAACCGTGCGGGCCGCAAACGATCCAGTCACGCTTTTTTTGGTTATGGAGGTACGAGGAGAGCAAAAAGCCAAAGCGGCGAAACAAGCCGGAGAGATGGATAAACTGGTATCCGCGGTCGCGAAAAGCCTTAAAACCACTTATTTAACTGAAACTCGGGTTACTGAATATACTTTTGAAAAAGCCTTATCAAATATCAACCATGAACTCTCGACTTTGGCGAGGCGAGGAGTTTCAGGGTGGTATAAAAAATTAAACGGACTGGTTGGAGTTTATTATCAAGATACATTGTCGGTTTCCGTGACAGGCTCGGCCTCTTCCTTTTTATTGCGGGAAAATGAATTTACAAATATTTCTGATTCTTTATCGACTGGTGTCAAACCTCATCCGTTAAAAACTTTTTTACATTTCGCATCAGGCGCTTTGACCGAAGAAGATATAGTGATACTTAGTTCGTCTACTCTTTACAACTATATTTCTTTGGACAAACTAGGGCAGAGTTTGACCGGGCACAACCTGGACGAAGCCACAAAAGCGTTGATTGGAAAATTGAAAACAGAGTCGGACCCAACAGACGCATTTGCAACTTTTATTTTTAAAGTCAGCAAAGATGCTGTGGAACCGGACGAGCGATTTGGTTTAATGGAAGATGACGACCATACGATCGTTGAGGATACCGTCATTGCCGATCAACCCGCGACCGGTTTTGATTATATGGAAGTGTTGCGTAAAATCGGCGGTGTTTTATGGAAGATCGGGGAAGGGGCGGTTACGGTCGTGGTTTGGATTTATAATTTGGTCAAAGGGCGGAACAGACGTTCTGCGGTTGGAGGACAGTATACCTATTTAACTCAAAAAAAATCTCCTAAACGAAAAGCCTTTTTGGTGGTATTTGTTATTATTGTATTTTTATTGTTAATCAACGTAATTTTTTCCAACTTCCGAAATGCGGAAAATGAATCCAAGCAAGAGATGGAGCGATTGTTGGAAAGCGCTTCTTTGAACGTTACCGACGCGGAATCACGGTTAATATTTGACGATCAAAACGGAGCTTTGGAAGCGATTATTGAGGCCAAAAGTCAAGCCGAGACGGTTTTTTTGAGCGGACATTTTGAAAGTCAGGCAAAAGAGCTTTTTGAAAAGATTGAAGTATTGTTCGACAGGCTGAACAAAGTTACAAAAATTGAAGTAGAAACCCTAACAACATTTAGTGTTTCGCCGGATCAAATAGTAAAAACCGCAAATGGTTTTTTGGGATACAATTCTTTTACAGAATCATTTGAAAAATATGAGAATGGGGGAACAAGTTTGATTTTTCCAAAAGTGCCGGATAATATCGATTTAGTAACGGCGAGTTTTCCAGGGGGGGATACTCCGGTTTTTTTGGCGTCAAACGCTTCGCTTTATAAACTTGGTTTTTCTCCAGACTCTTTTATCGCGATTACACCAACCACGACAGAGATTTCCAGACAGCTTGTTGGTTTGAAAATTTATACCAACCGGGCTTACGCGATAGATAAAACTAATTCGCAGATTATCAGATTTGGAAGCGTGGGGGATAATTTTTCTTCCGCGCAAGCTTGGTTAAACGAATCGTTTGATTTTTCGCAGGCGCTAGATTTGGCTGTTGATGGAAATTTGTACGTGTTACTGCCTGATAATTTATTGAAATTTACTCAAGGCGCAAAACACGATTTTAAACTACCACCGCTTGCTAAACCTTTGATTGGCGCCAAAAAAGTTTCAGCCGGCGCTGATTTGCAATTCATATATATTTTGGACGCCGGCAATTCACGGATTTTAGTTCTGACTAAACAAGGGGGGCTTTCTGAACAGCTGGCCTCTGACAGGTTTTCTGACCTGGAAGATTTTTGGGTCGATGAGGGGAGTCGGACTATTTATGTTTTAAACGGAGATGAACTTTTGAAATTTCAATATTAGAAGCAGATTTAAGAAGTGGGGTTTGAGATTTATGAATAAAGCAAAATTGTTTTTGAATCATAATTCGTAAATCATTAATTCATTTTTTTATGTCCACCTCTACAATCGCAACAGGCACGGCAACCGTCACCCCGTCAGTTTTAGGACAATTTTTTGAACTTGGCGGACTCTACAACCAGTTTTTAAGTTATTTCCCCGAGTCGTTACACGGGGCTGTTTCTTTGGTGATGGCACTGCTTCTGGTGTTTGCGATTTTCCAGGTTATCAAGAAAAATTTTATATTTATTATTTTGATCGTCTTACTGTTACCACAAGCGAAACCAATATTATTATCGGTGTGGGAAAACGCCGTTTCGATTTTACAGTTCTTAATGCGGCGGTAACTTTTATTTTTTCCCTTTTATAAGGGTGGGTCAGCGGTGGTTCTTGGTTAATTCAACAAGAGAAACAAAGGCGGCGCTGGTAGGCCGCTTTTTTGGTTTAAATTTTTCAGGAAGTATTCCGCTTAAGGCGGATTATTTCCCGATTTTCTTGTGGATAATAATATAATTTATCTAAAATAAGCGAGATTGTAGGGGTTGACAGCTAAGTGAACGATCGTTTACTATATAGATAAGGACATTAATTATCCTATTTGTCATCCTGAACTTGATTCAGGATCTCTTACCATAGATGCAATGTGCGGCCTACATAATTACTAACAGGAAATATGGGACACTTTATGTTGGAGTGACTAGTGATTTAGTCGGAAGAGTTTGGCAGCAAAGAATAATCTAGTAGAAGGTTTTACAGAAAGATATCGATTACACAAACTAGTATATTATGAGGTTACAGAAAATATTGAAAGCGCAATTATGCGTGAGAAGCAGATAAAAAATTGGAAAAGACAATGGAAAATAGAAGCGATAGATAAATTTAATCCTAAGTGGAAAGATCTAAAAAATCTATTCGAAAGTATAATTAAAGTTAGAAAAGATCCTGACTTTCGTCAGGATGACAGGTGAGGGATAATTAATTCCTAATTCTATGATCAATAATAAACAGTTAAAACTTCTCGAATACATAAAACAAACTTTAGACAACCTGGGTTTCCCGCCGACTTTATCGGAAATGGCGGAAGAGATTGGAGTTAGTTCCAAAAATGCGGTTTTTAAAATGCTGAAGAGGCTAGAGCAGGAAAAGTTGATTGAACGAGATAGCACAGCGCGCGGGATTCGGATTTTGAACCCGGAAGGGGACATGGTTGGGCCATCGGGATTTTCCGTTCCTTTGGTTGGTACGGTTACTGCCGGGACACCGATTTTGGCGGAAGAAAATATCGATTCTTGGGTGAATTTACCAACCACCATGGTCCGTAATCGCAAAGATGTTTTTGTTTTAAAAGTTCAGGGGGAAAGTATGAAGGACGCGGGGATACTGGACGGAGACATGGTGATAGTCGATCCGAAAAAAGAGGTAAGACATCGAGATGTAATAGTTGCGTTGTTACACGACGAAGCCACGGTAAAGCGGTTTATAAACATTGAGGGGCGCAAGTATTTGAAAGCCGAAAATCCAAAGTACAAAAACATCCACCCAAAAAGCGAATGGTCGGTCGCAGGGAAGGTGGTGGGAGTGATAAGGAATATAAATTAAAAGTTATGACAAAATTAGACAAGCAAAAATTCGATGCCATAAACAGCATACGCAATCTCTGTCGGCATTGCCGCGCGGGAGAACTGCACGACTGTCCGGTGTCGCGGGTGATTTCGCAAATCGAAGAGATCAAAGGCGTTCCGATTGTGGTGAACGATCAGTTGCATCACGTACTGTTTCAGTAAAAGTCAAAAGTTAAAAATAAAAATACAAAACGGCAATTCAAAATTCAAAAGTGATCTTAAAGAACGTTGTTACAAGTTTAGTTTCCAGATTATTAAACTTACTGATTCGTTACCAAATAAACGTAGTGTTTGGGTAATTGTTGACCAAGTAATAAGATCGGCTACTTCTATCGGAGCAAATCTTGTAGAGGCCAAAGCTTCTAGTACAAGATTAGAATTTAAAAGATTTAACGAGATTGCTTTAAAGTCAGCTAATGAGACAAAGTATTGGCTCGGTTTTTTGAGGGATTCTGGGATCGCAGACAGAGAGGCAACAAATGAATTATTGAGGGAAGTTATTGAAATATCTAACATGATTGCAAGTGGCGTGATGAAATTGAAAAGAAGATAGTTTTTATTTTTTATTTGCAGTTTTGACTTTTAATTTTAAAGTTTTAAATTTATGCCTGAAGGAACTGAAGGCGTTGCCGAAGTTTTGGTCCGTTTCGGGAAAGGTGGAGCGTTTCCGCATATTTTAAAAACCGGCGGGAAAAAGTATCAGATAAAAAAAGTCAATTTAATACATACTGTTTCTGATGGCGCGGTACGGATTTATTTTTTTTCGGTTTCCGACGACGTGAACTTTTGGAAATTGGGGTTCAATACATACACCCTCTCTTGGTGGATTGAGGACAGTTATAGCAATAACGAAGGAATATAAACGGATGTTTGTGGCAGTGTCCTCCGTAGTCCGCTTCAGCGGACGAAGGAGGATGGAAGACGAAGATTTCAGCTTTTAATGTAATGGAGGCCTTTAGGCCTCCATAACTAGCATGGAAAGGAAAGCGAACAGGCTTGGTTTAGAAAACTATCGAACGACGCACGCTTACTATTTGACATTGAATTGTCACAATCGAGAGTCTTATTTTACCAAGAAACGTGTTGTAAAGAGTTGTCTAGCGGACCTTCAAAGGTCAATTAATAGATTTCAGGCCAAGCTTTGGGTTTATTGTTTTATGCCAGATCATCTTCACTTATTATGTGAATCGGATAATTGTTTAGGGTTTTTGAAATTATTCAAACAAACGAGCGGTTACAATTTTAAAAAGAAAACCATCAAGGTTTTATGGCAGAAAAGTTTTTACGACCATATTTTAAGGAGTTAAGAAAATTTGATTGGTGTCATTAAGTATATTTTGAACAATTCGGTGAGAGATGGAATCGTGACTAATTATTCGGATTATTCTTATTCAGGTTCTTTTGAGATTAATATTCGAGATTTCGTGGAAACCTAAAGGTTTCCGTTACATTAAATAATATATGCAAGGAATTATCTTCCACATCGACATGAACTCATATTTCGCCACTGTCGAGCAGCAGGCCAATCCGCATTTGCGAGGTCGGCCGGTGGGCGTGTGCGAGCATTTGGGCGGGATCATAATCGCGGCGTCGGTGGAAGCAAAAATGTTGGGGATAGGCACGGGGACGCCGGTTTGGGAAGCAAGGAAAATTTACCCCAAGATTGTTTTACTCAAAGTCGATCCGCCGAAAGTCCGCTTTATAACAGAGCGGTTTTTAAAAATATTTTCAGACTATACCGATTTAGTTGAAAGATACAGTATCGACGAGGCGTTTTTGGATTTTGGTATAAAGACAAAAATTTTAAAAGACACATGTCATCCCGGACTTGATCCGGGATCTACTAGGGCAAGAAAAGATCCTGATTGTAATCAGGATGACAGTACAATTTGGTCTGACGCTATTTTGGTTGCTTTGGAAATAAAACAAAGGATACGGCGTGAAATCGGGGAGTGGCTGACATGTTCGGTTGGGATTGGTCCAAATAAGTTGATAGCCAAAATCGCGTCCAACCTGCAAAAGCCGGACGGTTTAACTGTCGTTCGGCCGCAAGATATTGAAGAACTATACGACAAGCTATCGTTAACCGATATTCCCGGCATCAATGTTCGTATGCAGGCAAGGCTTTCCGCGCACGGGATTTATACGGTTAAAGATTTATCGCGGTATCCAGAAAGCAAACTTCGGGCAGAGTTTGGTTTGGTTGGGCATTATTTAAAACAATTGGGGAATTTTAAAAGTACCAGAGGGATAGTATTGCCGGGGGATGAGCCAGTGAAGTCCATGGGGCACGCTTTCACTATGTCGCGGGCAAGCAGTGACGTGCGAGAGATCGAAGCGTTGATTTTTAAATTGTCGGAAAAGGTGGCAAGACGGTTGAGACAAAGAAATATGTGGGGGAGCGTTGTGAGTTGTTATGTCAGATTTGCAAAAGAGAAGGTTCCCTTCTCCCAGAGAAGGGAACCTTCTCAAAATTTCGGGCGTTCGCATCGTATCAAAGATTTTATAAATGATGGCCGTCTGATAAGCCGGGAAGCTATAAAGATTTTTAATTCTTCAGGAATAAAAGCACCGGTTCGGATGATTGGCATTTCAGTTTCCGGGCTTGTTGAAAACTTCCTAGACGAGCCGCTGTTTCGGCGATACAAAAAATCCCAATGGGCGCTAGATGCCATGGATAAAGTAAATGACAAATATGGCGAGTTTACTTTGCGTCGCGCGGCGCTTTTAGACGCAAAACATTTGGCCGGGGATACGGTGGGGTTTGGAAGGCTTGCCCGGTAAACCTGCCAAAGAGACTCTTTGGCATTTAAGATATTTGCATCAATGTAGCGGAGGTCTTTAGACCTCCACGATAACCGTAAAAACATGGAAACCTTCCGCCAGAGGCGGACAAGAAAAGTTTCCGTTACATGAAATTGGTTGATTTTGGAGTACTTTACCGCATAAATATGCGGTTTTTTGGCCACTGGTCTGTAGCAAGTCAGCAAAATGTCCGCTTAACTGTTCAGCGATATGTCCCCGGG
>PFAJ01000017.1 GCA_002773695.1 Candidatus Doudnabacteria bacterium CG10_big_fil_rev_8_21_14_0_10_41_10
ATTTTACCCTAGACTGGTGCACTCTGACCTGAATTCAGTATTGTTCTATAAGTCTTGACACAGGGAAACAAAAGCTCACTCTTAAATTGAAAGGAGAGCAAGACGAATGGAAAATTCACGTACTAGGTGGACAAGGTCACCTTTCGATCGACACCCATATACCCCAAGCCCGAAGACAACTGGGCGGTCTAACAGCCCTAAGACATCAAAAGATCAATCGGCTACTTGGACTGTGGGCGATCGACAAACAAAAACGGATCGGTAGACGCTTGCACGATGAATACTGGATGGATAATCCGGCACGCATGCAAGATCAAGCAGATCCGTTTTTGTGATACAGACGATCTAACGCCTCAGAAACAAAAATCAATTACAATTAAAAGCTTTTAAAATGATACAATCTATGATAAAATTACCTTTAGGATGTTTGTAAGGAGACTTTATGGCTCAGTATGACGGCTATAATCCTAAATTGGGTTTCTTTGGTAATGTTCTTTTGAAGGTTGCAACAAGAGTGGCGGCAGACAAGCTTAGTCCTGGATGCGCTGGTTGGAGAAGAGTGGCAATAGTCACACTGGCCGAACGAGAAATCCATCAACAAATCAGCAATGGTAATAAAGATCAAAACTCCAAACCCGCTAACGAGGCTTAAAGCTCGACCAATAAGCGCCCTCTTAGGCGCTCCCGGCGATAGGCACAACCCAGGCATGGACTTCATGTCCAGCCGGTGATTTTTTTATTTATATCTAGCAAAAAACCTCCCCTAGCGTTCTATAAAAAATTCCATAAATTAATCCGTATATCAACTGAATGGAAATTTGTCTCTATTCACGTTATTCGCATTTCTTTGAAAGCTTAAAAAGAAGTGCCAACGATTCGCATAAATCAGAGCAAGAACTCGAAAAGCAAAAAATTTATAATTCCTGATAACAAAAAGCCGCCTGTTTTAGGACTAAAGATTTTAGTGCAAATTAGGCGGCTTTTATCCTATCTTTACAAGATAGCTTCCTTGGCAGCTTTTGCCACACGGAATTTCAAAACGGTTTTAGCAGGGATCTTGATGGTCTCGCCAGTGGCTGGGTTTCGACCCATCCGTTCTTTGCGATCTTTTTTAACCATCTTGCCAAGACCTGGGATAGTGAACTCACCGGATTTTTTGGTTTCAGCATGGGCCAAATTGACCAATGCCTCAACAATCTCGGAGGCTTCTTTCCTGGTCTTACCCAGCTTTTCAGCCAAGGCATTTAGCATCTCTGATTTTGTCATGGTATATTTGTTTAATTGTGAAATTTATTTCATAATAATCAATTTACATGCTTACAAAGGGCAGAATAGCTGATGATTTTTAAAAATGCAAGCTTTATTAGTTATCCACAAATCTATCGTGGTCCCCGATATCATCCCCGAAAACTACCCACAACCACATCCAAACTTTAGATAAGTATAGCAAAACAAGGGATTTTTGGGAAATTCAATTCCGAAACCCAATAAAAGCAACCATGGCTTGAACAGTTTTTGGCTTGTCCCGGCGGTAAGAAAAAAATCTGGTTTCATCTTCGTAAGTGCACTGCCCGCTCACTGATATATTTTCTTCCCGAAGACCTTTCTCCACAAGCTGCAAACGGATAACCTTGAATAAATCTAAGTAATGCTTCTCTTTTAAAAATAGCGCTTTGGGATACATTTTAAATTTTTCAGCAACATTATTTTGAATTTCATAATGACATCTCTGTATCCCCGGTCCTAAAAGAACCCTCAACATCTTTGGGTTGACCTTAAAATTATCTTCCAGTGCTGTGAGGGTATTTAAAACTATCCCGGCTAGTATTCCCTTCCATCCACCATGGGCGATGGCGACGACTTGTTTTTCTTGATCATAAAAATAAATGGGGATACAGTCAGCCACCGTAACAGTTAAGATCGTCCCTCGATCTTTCGTAGCTAAACCATCTGTCCCTTTAACAATCTTCCCACGATTTTTTTTTCCTACTATTTTAACCCTGGCACCATGGACAAGGCCGGCCGAAACTACCGAAGTAAAAGGAATTTTTTTGTTACTAAAAAAACGCTCTCGATTATTTTTTGATTCACGAGCGCCCAGTTTCATATTCCCATCCGGCTTCTCAGAGACGCCGATGATAATTTCTGGGTATTCAGAAAAATCTTCAAGTATCATTTTATATCAAAAATCTTTTTCTTTATTAACACTTCCTTCTTCTTTTCCAATTTCTCTTATCCCGGTAATCCTACTAGTCTTTATTAGTTTATAGTTTTTTGGATCAGGTACTAATCGAAATTCTAAATAGTCACCTCTTATAATTTGGCCCGCTCTTAGCATACTCCCTCCCATTGAAGACCCATCAATTCGCGCAGTCACCGGTTGCGGACAGTACTTTGGGTGACCCGATATCATCACTTCACCACCATTTATAATTTCGATAATGTACGTAGTATTCTGGGTTTTAACTTCCAGCCGGGTGCTCGGTTTTAATTTTTCTAATTTTACTCCGCCCTCGACCTCCCCACGAATTATCGCACTGTTTACTTCTTGTGCCAAGTGCGAATTTGGTATTAAAAAATCCTTTTCCGACGGTCCCCCTTCTCCCCGCGAAAATGGATCTTTTGACATACAAATTGATTACTTTATTTCAACAATTTTTTTCTTTAAATTTTCTTCTTTTTTCTTTTCCGTTTCGTCTTCCAGTTCCTTAACCTCCCGTTTGACATCCTTTTCACTTTTGTAAAATTTTAGCAATGTAAACGCGATTAACGATCCAACCAACATTCCAAAAAGGTTGAACAGAAAAATAACAAAATAATATCGAGCTAGGCTGATATCAAATGCAGCTAAACGAATTCCTACCAGGCTCAAAGGTGGTACCAACGAAACTGCGATCGCCACTCCTGGTAAAACTTCCGCGTTTTCTTTTTTTACCCAAGCAAAAGTAGCCGCCATACCAGCAGCAACAGCTACTAAAAAATATAACATGGCGGTTCTGGTGGTATTTTCAAAAGCGTGTCCTATTTCTCGTATTCCAAAGATCAATGCTAAAATAAACGACCCCAAAACCACGATGAAAAAGGACTTGATAAGCAGACTGCTGGCATTTTTAATAGGTCCACCCTGCCCCACCGCAAACCCAAGGGCGGTTACAAAAATCGGGGTCAAAACCGGAGCCACCAGCATACCGCCAATAACAATAAAAGCATTTTCTAAAAGCAAACCGGCTGCCACGATAACAGTCGCTAGAATTAAAAAAGTGTAATAAGAGGAAGACGGTTTGCTCTTTGCGAAAAGCTCGTCTACTGTTTTTCTCTGGTCGGTTTTTGTGACTTTTAAAATCTGTTGTTTTTTTTCTTGCTCGTTGTTTGCCATGTGCCAAATTATACTACAAACTTTATAATCCTTAAAACTATTAATCAAATGTCAAGGAACGTCCTTGGCTATTTGGAAAAAAATTAAAACCAACGGTTCTTGAAAAATAGAAATGTTAAGACTAAAGAGACCACTGCGCTTAACAAAACAATCCCCCAAAAGGCATTTGGCGAGTTAGCACCGGGAAGTGCAACATTCATTCCATATAAGCTGGTAAAAATAACCGACACTGACAAAATAATCGTTAAACCAGTAAGAATCTTCATCACTCGGTTCAAATTATTTGTCAAAATAGTCGAATACGCCTCGCGGATATTTACAATAGTTCTCAAAGAAGCGCGAGCCTGAATAATTATCTGTTCGGCAGAGAGCGCTAAATCTTCTACCAAATCTTTATCCCGTTCGTAAAGTTGTAAAATTTTACCAGTAACCAGTTGTTCCAAAATAGCGCTTGCCGGCACCATTCCTGCCAAAAAATCGTTAAGGATTTCCTCAAACTGGATAAACTGGACAACGGTACGGTTGTCTATCTTTTCAAAAGTCGCGCCAATCGTCCTCACTCGTTTTCGAATTTCAGTTAGAAAGTTACTGTACGCAATACTGGTTTCAGAAAAAATTTGAAGTACTACTTTGGTTTTTTGAGTAGTATTAAAATCGGCGTGATCTTTTTGCAATTTTTGTAAAAATGGTAAAGGCTCGCGAGAAACTGTGATTACAAAATCTTCACCAATCGCGACTAACACAGGTACAGTAGTAACCCGACCATTTTCCTGATAAGGTACTCGACGAAAAAAATAAGTCGCGTTTTTTTCCAATTCTAACCGAGGAACCTCGTGAGGGTCGGTTGCGTCTATCAAATGCCCGAGTTCCAACCCGTGTCTGTCCGCCAAAAACTCCAACTCTTCTCGGCTCGGAGCTTCTAGATATATCCAAGAACCAACTCTAAATTCCTTCAGAATCTGAATCTTGCTGTCTTTAATTGATTTGTAGAAGTATTTGATCATGCTTGTTATTTTTAGCTTATTTAAGCTAATTATAACACAAATTTGCTATTATAACCAGACGGCTTTTAGGGAATTTTAAATTAAAGGACTTTTGGGTATTTGAGTGTTTATCCAAGAATTCGCAATGGATAATATCAAGCTGAAAAGTACCGCTGCCCAAAACCCGTCGACATAAAATCCAGGAACGATTTTTCCTGCTAAAAGAATTATTACAGCATTTATAACAAGCAAAAATAACCCCAATGAAAAAATAGTAATCGGTAAAGTAAGCAGGACTAAAAGCGGTTTAACAACATAGTTAAGTAAACCCAAAACCATGGCGACGATTACAGCCGTCAAAAACCCTTCGACCGAAACTCCGGGTAAAATATAGGCCAGCACAAAAACTACCAAAGCTCCTAACAAAATATTTGTAAATGCTCTCATATTATTTTATTTTGCAAACCTTTGACGCCTCATCAAGAATAATATTTTCTTGAAGATTCGTAGCGTTAATTATTTTCATAGACATCGGATTATTAACTAAATCGTGGCACAACACAAACCCATTTTTTAACAAATCCCTTTGTTGCACCAAGCTAAGTGAAGACAAACTAGTTACCGGTAACAATCCCGAGGTCTCGATGATTTCCTGCAAACTTCCCTTCGCCGGATAATTCCAACCAATCAACTCCAACCCCTCGCATTCAGCGTAGGCAATCGCGTCTTGGGTGAATTTTGTGTTGGTTATGAGGATTGCTTTATGAAAATGTGGTTTTCGTAGCTTGCTCTTCACAATATCGTCAAAGCGGGCCTTAACATACAAAGCGGTTTTAATATCAGTTTTAAAACCAGGATGATTGTGAAATTTTGCCTCCACCAAGACATGTTCTTGCCCTTTTCTTGCCACAACATCAACTTCGTGCATAACACATTTACCCATTACCATCTGACGTAGTTCAACCGAATAACCTTTGGCTTTCAAAAACTCCCCAATAAAATTTTCAAAAGTATGCCCGCTTGGGCCCAGTGCTAAAAGCGCTTGTTTTAAATTGTACCTTGCAGAAAGTGGGGCTCTTTTTTGGGAAAGTAAATTTAACGCCTGGTCGTGAATTTGTGATGTTCTCGTTCCATCACGCAGACCCACTTTTATGCTCTT
This sequence comes from Candidatus Doudnabacteria bacterium CG10_big_fil_rev_8_21_14_0_10_41_10, assembly GCA_002773695.1. Taxonomy (GTDB): domain Bacteria; phylum Patescibacteriota; class Doudnabacteria; order UBA920; family 2-01-FULL-50-11; genus 1-14-0-10-41-10. Next base: position 5,519 of record PFAJ01000017.1, read on the forward strand.
TACTATTTCTTTAGCTACTTTTGGAGAAGAGCCAACGCGTTTTAGTGAGCGCTCAAGTTTAAACTCGGAAAACGGCTCGTATTTTCCGTTATACTTCTTTACTAAAATTTTCTTATTCCTTTTCAAATTTGTAGATTGAAACTAAGCTTTTTTTAAACGTTTTTTCGTCTTTTTATCTGAAACAAAATATTTTCCTAAAGACAAAGTCCCTAAAAAATCAACAAATTTTCTTATCTTTTCCCCTTCTTGTCGCACCGTCTCACGTAAACCGGTAATGTCTTTGGCAATCGCTTCTGCTTCTTGTTTGATGTGTCCGATGATTTTCTTTGCATCTCGCAAGATTTTTATTAAATAAACCAAAACCACCGCAACCAAAATCGCCAACAGTATGGTGATAACAGTTGTTACAAAGAAAAATATGTCCGATTTGATGATACTTTCCATATGTTTATTATACCAAAAAAATTAATAACTTTAAAACTCTTTAAACTTTCCCGGCTTAATTACAAAAATTTATGTTGTCCCTCTAACTAAACAGTTTTTTGCTTTACTCAACATCGTCTTAAAATTCACATCCATTTTAAATACTTTCAGATTATACTTTCTTGCCTGTTGATTAAAATACCGGCCAAACTCGCTTATCATAGTCGCTATTTTCTTGTAAGTATCTTTATCCGCGGTCCTTTTTACAAACCAGTCATTTCTATCTGCATACTTCACACTATTCCTAAGGATGTTATCTATGTTAGTCTTTATTAGAAAAATACTTTGGAAATTTTTCTTTCCATACTTTTTCTGCAAATTAATCACCAGCTGTGGATGAACGTGGTAACCTTCGATGATATAGCTTCTACCCTCTTTTAATTCCGATTCAACCAGCATTTCTATGGCTTTCCACACGGCTTGCGACTGTTTGATATATACCGAAACTATCTGATTCGAAGTATAATTATTGTACATCAAATCATTACTATATTTAGTCTTTTTTCTGATAATAGTTTTAGGGAAACGTTTTGAAAAATCCTTGTCAGAAGTGTAACCCATGGCAATCGCTTCCAGCGTATCTGAAGCAACCCAAGGGATGCCTAGGGTTTTACTAATTGTTTTTGCAAGCGTGGTCTTTCCGCAACGCGGCGCGCCACCAATAAGATAAATCATAAATCTACATATGATGTTTAAAACTCCTTCTCTTGCCCTATCTCGATTACGGAGAATTCTATTCCCTCCGCACCGAGGAATTTTTCGGGCAGTATATGGAATGGCTCGATAATTTTGAGCATGCCGTCATGGACAGGGAAACAATACTTTGGTTTGATTTCCTTCCCATAATCAAGCGCTTCCGCCATCTTTACCCACGGTCCCGCCACAGGCAGAGCCAGTATTTCAACCGGTTTTCCCGGATTGAAAAAAACGTCGCCAGGGTAAAAAAACCGATTGGCAATAAAATAACCGGTATTATCCACTTGTGGAACGCCGGGATAAATCACTGCGTGCTTTTCTCCAAATGCTTCGATCAATACATTATTAACAGTCACCGACTGACCGTGTTCCAAAAGTTCGTATTTAATATTTTCCGCATCCAGTATTTTTCCCACGCCTTTTACCGTATAAATTTTTGCTTCTGGGTTATTTTTCAAAACTTTCTTTACCGACTCTACATGAAAATGATCAGCGTGTTCATGAGTGATCAAAACAACGTCGATATTTTTTTCTTCATTTTGTCTTGTGCTCCAAACCCCTGGATCGGTCAAAATCTTCAACGCGCCTTCCTCAACAACCAGACAACAATGTCCAATTTTTTTTATCTTCATAATCTCCCATTTCCTATAGTTTGATAGTACGTACTATGAAACTATAGACATTATTATTTTAATATTTGAGTATCGTAAATTCGGCGCCTTGTGAATTATTTTTTGGACTATATCCCAAATCCTTCTTAGCGTTGTCTATATCAAAAAGTAAACCGCTATTATTTGAAATCGCATAATATACCCCAAATCCAATTTCAGAATTTAAAACTTTTACTATTAATTGAATTAAATCATCATGCGAAATCCAAATCTTTAAATTTTTATTGTCTTTTGTCGGGTCATCGTCTGCCAGAAAAGCCCCGATACGCAAACAGATAACAGATAATCCCTCGAGCTCATAATATTGGCGCGCTAAAGCTTCACCGAAAACCTTGCTTGACGCATAATAACCATCTGGGCTGACCGGATCTTGAATTGATATCCTTTTTTCTAAAATTTTTTCATTTAAATACTTCTGATAAACCCCGGTAACATGTATCGTACTGGCGTAAATAACTTTCTTCACTTTGTTTTGAGTGGCGACTTGAAATAAATTTTTTGTAGAAATTATATTGTTTTTCAAAACCGAATCCCATAAAGCATTAGGGTTGGAATCCGCGGCTAAGTGGATAATATAATCTATACTTTTTGCTTCTTCGAAAACTTTTTGTGCAAGAGTGAAATCGGAGAGGTCGACTTTAAAATAATTTTTTTGGTTGGAGTCGACTGTATCCAGACCAATAATTTCAAACTTATCAGCTAGTTTGTTTGATAAAACCTTGCCTATTATCCCTTGAGAACCAGTTATTAACAATTTTGGTTTTTTCATGACAAGAGATTAATTGAAATTTACCAACTCCCGCCGCCGCCGCCGCCAAAACCGCCACCGGAAAATCCGCCGGAAAAACCACTTCCGCCACCCGATGCCGAACCCGGTGAGGAAGCGAGCGTCGAGTTCGCCTCAGTATTAAAATCACCCAGACTATTGGCAAGGATTACTGCTGAAAAATGCAATCCCAGTGAGCCACCATACCAGCTTGGTGGGTGGTTATATACTCCTTCAAACTGAACCGCCCATTCTTTCTCGACACCCAAAACCATTGCGTAAGGCAACAATTTTTCAAATCTTTCCGGCGACTTTTCCGGCGCGTTATGAAATTTGATCCGATCTTTTTCCGCGACCGACAAATATTCTTTCAGCCCCAAAATATGATCTCTGGCTTCTGCGCCAATTTTAGTTTTTGCTGGCATAAAAAAACTAAATCCGATAATTATTACCCCGGACACAATAAAACTCACCACCCCAAGTGATCCCAAAATTCCTCCTAACCACATCCCAATAAACAACGTCCCGATCCCTACTCCAAGATAAATTTTTCTGACTTTGGAAGAATCTTTCTCAAAAAATCCTTTTGTTACGGTCGAAACATATATCTGTTTTTTAAGTTCTGCCAAATCTTTGTAAAATTTATCTTTCAAGCTGGACAATTTAACCGAAATTGTATCGCCAAAAATACTTTCCAACAATTTCTTCTCAAAGTCATTTTTTAAATCATCACCTGCTTTTAATTTGTCTAATTGGTAATCAACTTTCTTTCCAATAAACTTTTTCACTTCCAATCTTGTAATTTTTAAATACCCCAAAACCGCCAAATTGATTATATCGGCCGAAACATCTTTGTTGTCAGCCCGCTCATCGATAATTGTCCCCACCTCCGAAGGTGTAAGATTTTCTGGTGGATCATACTGGGCAACTACAGTCGAATATCCTTGTGGGTCCCGACCACGAGTCCACCACAACCGAAGGATTATTAAAAAAATCAAAATCGGGAGGAATAAAATTCCGTTGTCTTTTAAAGTGTCGAAAAGTTTTTGCCAAACGGTAGGTTCGTAGACCAAACCTTTGGGAAAACCGACAACGACGGTTAGGCCTTCACCTGAAAGCAAACTGTCTTGTGAAAATTGAGCCTCGCCATTTGCCAAAATAAGCGACGAATCACAACCTTCACTACTGCCCCATAACCCCCCAAAACATGCGATATTTATATCATCTCGGCTTGCTTGTACAGGGAGTGTAACCGAAACGGAAACATTTGCGATATTGACTATCCATTCGTCTCCCGTTGCGTTCCAATAAAGCTCGTCATAATCATTAAAATAATTCAGCGCCCGTTTTATTACGTAATGTATTGCGTAATGCTTTTGACCGGTCACAAAAACATCTGCATCGCCAATTTTTATACTTTTATAATCTCCTTTGTTACTAACCTCAAAATTATAAGCGCGACCAAATTCGTCGGTTACCGAAATCTCAGACAATCGCAGTTCAAAATTTCCTCCCCGCGCTTTATATTTATAAGGGATGTCTCGAAAAATCCCGTGTTTTTGTCCATTTTCAAAATCGTAAATAATCGTTTCGGTCACATCAACACTTGAATCTTTATTGATTTTTATATCAACATCAAAACTTTCAATCGACTCCACCGCTAAAACAGGAGTAGAAACCAATAACCCAAAAAAAATAAATGGTAATATTTTTTTCATGTAAAAAAATTAATCTGTAAAATACCTCACCGCGTTTTGGAAAATCGGGAGGCCTTGAGGGGAATTAAATCCCTTTCGGCTTTCAGCCTCCCTCCCCTCGTCAGCAGGAGGTATACTAATCCGGCGCCAGTTGTAATATTGAGTCTTGAGAATATATCGTTCGGGATGAGGCATCAGTCCCAAAATTTTTCCTGACTCATTGCAAATTCCCGCAATATCGGCAACCGATCCGTTTGGATTGTTAGTATATGTAAAAACTATTTGATTATTCTGTTTTAGACTATCAAACACAGAATCATTTTTAACGATGAATTTTCCTTCGCCATGAGCGATTGGATATTCGACAGTTTTCCCAGACAGACCTTTCGTAAACACACACTTACTTTCCTGAACTTTTAAACCCTCCCACTGCGACATAAACTTAGCGTTGGAATTCACAATCAGACTAGCTTCTTCAGCTGGTTTTCCTCCAAAGGGCAGCAATCCGGTACGAACCAAAACCTGAAACCCGTTGCAAATTCCTATAACCAATTTATCTGAATTAACGAAAGACTGTAGTTCGTCGCCAATTCGATACAAAAGCTGGTTGGCAAGTATTTTTCCAGACATCACGTCATCGCCATAAGAAAACCCGCCGGGAATCCCCAGAATTTGATAATCGGATAACTTTTTTTCACTCGAAAAAATTTGATTGACGTGCACTATTTCGGACAATCCCTCAGCCAATTCGAAAGCAAACTGCATCTCTTCGTCGCAGTTAATACCGTCTGTTTTTAAAATAATCGCTTTAGGTTTCATGGATTTACATTATCACCCTCCCCAGCTTCGGGGAGGGTGTCCAGCCCTTTCTACGAAAGGGCTGGACGAGAAGGGATTGGAGCAAGTCCGATGCCTCTCCCCAACCCTCTCCCAAATGGGAGAGGTTGAAATTCTAAAAATATTTACTCATCGTCGACTTATAAACTTTTTTTAGCTCGTTGAGTTCCCCGAAGATCAATTCTTTTCCTTTAAATAAAAACTTCAAATTTTTGTCATCAGAGACTTCTCCAATTTTTGAAATCGGCAGACCGTTAAACAATTCTAAAATCTTACCCTCATCTTCCGGCGCTACTTCCACAACGAATCTCGTGTTAGATTCGGAAAACAATATATGATCAGCGCGGTCCAGATCCGATACTTTTTCCAGCTCAATTTTAGCGCCCATATCTCCACCAAAGCACATCTCCGCAATTGTTACTCCAATCCCACCTTCGGAAATATCATGACTCGAACGTAACAACCCGTTTTGGATAGTCTTGTGCATCGTTTTAAAAATTTTTCGGGCGCGGATTATATCTACTTTCGGAACCGAAGCTCCCAATTGGCCCTGCAGATCATAATAAACCGAACCTCCCAACTCGGCTTTGGTTTCGCCGATGATAAAAATGGAACTGCCCGCTTGTTTAAAATCCGAGGAAACTGTTTTTTCTATTTCCTTAACCGGCGCAAACCCGGAAATACATAACACCGGGGGGATTTTTATTACTTTCCCGTTCGGCCCGCGATATGTACTGGACAAAGAATCTTTTCCGGACACAAGAGGCATCTTCCAAGCGGTTGTTATATCGTAACATGCATCAACCGCCTGATCGAGTTGTCCCAATTCTTCTTTTTCCGGAAACGGCCAGATAAAATTATCAAGCAATGCAATATTTTCAGGATCAACACCTGTCGCCACCATATTCCTCACGCACTCGTCAAAAGCTGACGCTGCTCCCCAATAAGGATGGATTTTGTTATATGTTGGATTTAACCCGTGAGCCACGGCTAGACCCTTCCCCGAGCCCAACACCGGCTCAACAATCACCGCGTCGTTTGGCGCGTCCTTTTTTACCCCCGAATAAGGCTTCAACGCGGACGTTCCCATGACTTCATGGTCATAGCGTCTGACAATCGGCTCTTTGGAACAGACATTCCAATGAGCTAAGACTTTCTTAAAAATTTCATTATACGATTTAGCCCGGTCCCTCGCCTCTCCCGCCCTTCGAGCACCCTCTCCCATCCGGGAAAGCGGCGGGGTGAGACTAGAAACTTCTTGCTCCGCGAAGATAATCGGCTCACCAATATCTGGCTCTGATAATTTCGGCTCCCGCCATGCTCCCTCCATGGTTCTTTGTGGTAACCCATTGTGAATAAATTCCATCTCCAAATCGCAAACAATTTGCCCTTCCCAAGTAATTTTTAATTTCCGATCTCCCGTAAACTCTCCGATTACAACAATATCGACGTTATAGCCGCTAAATATCTTTTCAAGTTCTTTTATATCTTTAGGATCAACCGCCATAACCATACGCTCTTGCGATTCCGAAATCCATATCTCCCATGGGGCAAGCCCTTGATATTTCAGATCAATACTTTCTAACTTTACTACAGCACCAAGTTCTTCTCCCATTTCGCCAACCGCTGAAGAATACCCCCCGGCGCCACAGTCGGTAATCGCTCGAATCAAACCTCGGTCACGCGCGATCATTATCGCGTCAAAAGTTCTTTTTTCTTCTATTGCATTTCCTATCTGCACCGCGCTTCCAGAAACCTTTTTGGTATCGGCGGTCATTTCACCTGATGAAAAAGTCGCGCCATGAATTCCATCCCGTCCGGTTTTCCCTCCCGCTGTCAAAATCAAATCTCCTTTTTTCGGTTTCGATTTTTTCGCGAATTTTTTCGGCATAATCCCGTAAGCCCCGACCAAAATAGTCGGCTTAGCCACAAAATCCGGATGGAAATGAAATGAGCCGTTATTGGTTGGGATACCCATGCGATTTCCGTAATCTTTCACCCCACGAACAATTTCTTGCGACAGTCTTCTGGGGTGGATCGAACCAAGTGGAACTTTCTCCCGTGGTAGATCCAGTGGCGCGAAACAGAAAACATCCGTGCTGATTATCGTCTTTGCCCCCTGACCAGTTCCGACAATATCTCGAAAAACCCCTCCACTGCCGGTCATAGCCCCACCATAAGGCTCAATCGCCGAAGGAGAATTATGAGTTTCCCCTTTACCACTCACCGCCAAATCATCAAAAAATTCAATCACTCCGGAATTGTCTTCAAAAACTGAAATAACCTTACTGGAATTAATTTCCTTAGTCGCATTTTTAATTCGACTCATTAACGATGGTTTTTCTTTACCATCGATTATAAGTTTGGCTTTAAAAGTTTTATGGACACAGTGTTCTGACCATGTTTGTGCCAACATTTCCACTTCCAAATCAGTTGGGTCTCGGTCAAGTTTTTTGAAATGATTTTGAATAATTTTCATTTCCTCTAAATTCAACCACAACCGATTATTACTCAGCTCTATTAGTTGCTCATCAGACATTTCTCTCATAGAAACCGTTTGGGTTTGCGCGGGAGAACTGCCAATAATTAAAGTCTCCTCCGGTTTTTGTAATATATATTGAACGGTTTTATTCATCAATAATTGTTCGGCAATTTTTTGTACTTCATTCGTGCTAACATTTCCTTTAAATATATATCGCTTCCCGGTCCCTGCCGCGATTAAACCGTCAATTCCCAAATCAGAAACGGCTTTCGTAACAGAATCAATTTCCGTATCCATAACTCCGGGCTTTAGCGCAACCTCGATCGCTTTATCGGTTTCTCTTATTACTTGTTCGTCGAGCGCATAATCTTGCCATAGTTTTTCTACTAAAAGTTTTTCAACAATACTATGCAGCAATTGTTTATCGTCAATGCCTTCTAGTTTGTAAACTTTAATAACTCGGATATCGTCGACTTTTCCCAAATTTAAATGGGCGATACTTTTTTTCAAAGCGTCGCCCTCTGCGTCCAAAAACTCTTTTTTTGTTACCACTTCGATTCGATGAAGCATGTTTTTCGTCATTTCGGATGCCACGGAGAGCAATCCGGAACCTATAATTCCCCGATCCCTCACCTCGCTTTGCGAGCGAAGCGAGCGGATAAAACCCTGGATGACACCCGAGGTTTACTCAAATATAACTCCTCTTTCTCCTTCCTCAACACTACCAATTTCAAACGTCCTCATACCATACTTTTCGAACACTTGTCGAATCTCTTTAGATTTTTCAAGCTCACAAACCAACACCAAACCGACACCCATATTAAAAGTTCTTCTCATTTCATTATCTTCAATACCGCCCTCTTTTTGAATGTGTAAAAAAATCGGCAACGTTTCCCAGGATCCCAATTTTATCTTCGCTTGGACATGCTCTGGTAATATCCTCACAACATTGCCCGGCAAACCCCCGCCGGTAATATGCGCGATCCCTTTAATGACTTTTTTTGAAAACAATTCGGTAAGAGGTTTTGTATAATTTCTGTGAGGTGTGAGCAATTCTTCCCCTAATGATTTTCCCGAAAATGGAACTTGACCAGTTAAACTATATTTTTTATCCCCAAAAAAAACTCTATTAACCATTGAAAACCCGTTTGTGTGAAGACCTGAAGAAGAAACTCCAACTAAAGTGTCTCCCGGTTTAATATTTACACCAGTGATAACATTATCCAAATCAACAACCCCTCTTATATTCCCTACCAAATCAAAGTGACCTTCTTGGTAAACTTTCGGCATCTCCGCAACCTCACCATAATGCAAAATCAACCCGGCGTTCTCACAAGCCCTCGCAACTCCTGAAATTATTTCTACCACGATTCTTGGTTCCAATTTCTCAACCGCGATATAGTCACCGAAAACCAGCGGGATGGCGCCTTGCGCCAAAATATCGCCACAACTATGCCCGACCATATCATGCCCAACCGTATCATAGCGACCCATCATGTGCGCGATTTTCACTTTTGTTCCAACACTGTCAATACTTTCAACGTCGGCAAAATTTTCTATTCCTAATTTCTTAGCGGCTTTTGCGGTATGAAAAACCGCCCCAAAAGATCCCAAGCCCGCGACAACACAATCGGCAAACTGAGATTTTGCGTTAGTCTCTTTTATAATTTTGGCAAACTCATCCTTGGCACGTTCGTACGCATCTATATCTACCCCGGCTTGCGCGTAAGTTAACTTGCTCATAGATTTAAGAATTAAGATTTATGATTTAAGAATCATTCTTAAATCTTACCTCATAAATCGTAAATCTGAATTATTAATGCCTAAATTCTCTTATTCCGGTAAATACCATACTCAATCCTTTTTCATCCGCCGCGGCGATTACTTCTTCATCCTTAATTGATCCTCCTGGCTGGATTATCGCCTTTATTCCAGCGTCCGCGATCTGGTCTATACTGTCGCGGAATGGAAAAAACGCGTCTGACCCAAGCACTGCGCCAATTTCGCGGCCACCAGCTTTTTTTATAGCAATTTCTACGGAATCAACTCGCGACATCTGCCCCGCCCCCGCCCCCACTAACATTTTATCTTTAACCAAAACTATCGCGTTTGATTTCACGTGCCTGCATACCTTGAAGGCAAATAACATATCATCGATCTGTGTTTGATCCGGTTTAAGTTTGGTTACAATTTTCAAATCATCCTTGGAGATATTTTTCCGATCAAAATCCTGTTCCAATATTCCCCCCACAACTTTTCGATAATCCTTAAGTCCTGCTTGTTTTTTAAATTCGCCTAATTTTAATAAACGCAGATTTTTCTTCTGTTTTAAAACTGTCAAAGCTTTCGGATCAAAATCCGGCGCCAGAACAATTTCCATAAATATCTTATTGACCTTTTCCGCAATACTTTTAGTACAATTCCGGTTCATTGCGATAATTCCACCAAACGCTGACCTCGGGTCTCCTTGATATGCTTTTTCATACGCTTCGTCAATATCTTTTCCAACAGCGCAACCGGCCGGGTTTGTATGTTTGACAACAGATACTGTCGGCTCTTCGAACTCTTTTACCAAATTTAGCGCCGAATCCGCGTCCAAGATATTGTTATAAGAAAGTTTCTTTCCATGCAATATTTCTGCTTTTGCTATAGAGGTTTCAAAAACACTGGTATCTTCGTAAAATGAAGCGGACTGATGCGGATTTTCTCCGTAACGCAAGTCGTAAAGCTTTTGAAATTGTATTGTGAGTCCCTCCTCCCATCTCTGAGGAGAGGATGCCTGAAAGGCAGGTGAGGAGTCTTTTGATTCAAAATATTCTGCAATTGCTTTGTCGTATTCGCTCGTCCTTTTAAAAACTTTCAAAGCAAGGAGCTTTTTCGTTTCCATCGAAACTTCCCCTTTTTTTAACTGATCGACAATTTTTTTGTAATCTTGAGGATCACAAACAACTACTATATGTTTGTGATTTTTTGCGGCGGACCGAAGCATTGTCGGCCCCCCGATATCAATCATTTCAATTGCCTCACTCTCTTTCAAGTCTGGTTTTGCAACCACCTGTTCAAACGGATAAAGGTTAATAACCACCATATCAATCATTGAAATATTATTATTCTTGGCATCCCGCATGTGCGAAATATCATCTCGATCGGCCAAAATTCCGCCGTGAATTTTTGGATGCAAAGTTTTTACTCGTCCGTGCATGATTTCAGGAAACCCGGTAACCGAGCTTGCGGTTTTAACCGCAATGCCCGCGTCTAAAATTTCCTTATAAGTCCCTCCGGTAGAAATAATCTCCCAACCAAAATCGGCCAGCTGCCTGGCAAATTCCACAATCCCGGTTTTGTCGTATACGCTTATTAGAGCTCGTGGCATTTTTTTTCTTCTTTTTTTAAAATAAAGGGGTGAGAAGGGTTATGAGGAAATTTCGAATCATAACTCCCTGTGATCACCTTTTATCTTAAGAGAGAAATTAATTTACTTTTTACTATAAACCAAATCCGATATATCCCCTCCGGCAAAACGAATAAGTCCTTCAATTATTATCTCCTGCTCCTTGGCCTGGACTTTCGGCTTCAAGGTTTCCGGTGTTTCCCCCGGTTCAATCGGCACTTTCGCCTGCAAAATTATCGGCCCGGTATCCACACCCTCGTCAATAAAATGTAAGGTAGCGCCAGTTTGTTTTTCATGAGCATCTAGCACTGCTTTATGTACATCCAAATCCATCCCAGGATATTTAGGCAACAGCGACGGGTGAATATTTATTATCCGATTTTTATAAGGAGTAATAAGCGCTTGTGTAATAATCCGCATATAACCAATCAATAAAATCAAACCAATTTTGTGCTCCTGACAAAGCCTTAAACACTCTTCGTCAAATTCTTTTTTCTTTTTACCTTTCGGATTAAGAAAAATCGTTTTGTAATCGGCATCACGCGCACGTTTCAAAATCCCCGAGTCTTTTTTGTCAGACATTACAAACTTCAAATCAATATACGCAAGACGACCTGCCTTTTTTTCATCGATTATCGCCTGCAAATCGGTGCCGTTGGTCGATCCAAAAACGGCGAGGTTTACTTTATTCATATTTCTTACACTCCCCTTCTTTACAAGGAGGAGTTGAGGGAGATTCTTTTTATTTTACTTAATGCACCCTCCTAACCCCTAATCCCTCTTAATATACCAATTCTCTTCTCAATTAATTCTTTTGTTCCAATATCTTCTCGATGGAAAACCGGCCCTGTAATTTTTTTAATCTCTGTCTCAACCTTTTCTTCCGCTTTATATAAATCGGGGTCTGTGCCGACCAAAGCAATCGCCCGGGAACCGGCCAAATACAACCCATTCTCTTTTTCGTTAACTGAAGCAAAATAAATTTTTACCTTGCTTGTATCGATTTTTGAAATATCAACCAACTTGTCTTTAACCGCACTGGTTGGGTAACCTTCAGGTACAATATATTTACAAACAGTCGCTTGTTCTAAAAATTCTGGAACGATTTGATCTAGGGTCCCGTCAATTACCGCTTCGCACACTTTTACAAAATTCGATTTTAAAACCGGCAAAATATTTATCGCTTCCGGATCTCCAAATCGCGCGTTGTATTCTATTAACCTCACGCCATCTTTTACAGCGATAAATCCGCCATACAAAACTCCTTTATAATCCATTCCGAATTTTTTCTTTAATGCTTTTGCCACTTGCTCGTTTATACTGCGCGAGGCTTTGATATCGCTTTCCTGTAAAAATGGCAAAGATCCGTCCGCCATGGAGTACGAACCCATGCCACCGGTGTTTGGGCCCTCGTCGCCGACAAACGCTCGTTTGTGGTCTTGCACCGCCGGAAAATGCAACAGATGGTCGCCGTCACACAGGCTAATTAAACTAAATTCTTGTCCAACTAATTTTTCTTCCAGCACGACTTTTCCGTCTTTTTTAATTAACGTTTCTGTGCGATCAATCCCTTCTTCATAACTTGCGAAATGATCGCCTTGTACTAAAACCCCTTTTCCACAGGTTAATCCGTCGGGTTTGATAACAAACTGGCCAACCTCTTTCACCCATTCTGCCAACCCTTCATTATTTTTAAAAACTTTAAATTTCGGATTGCCGAAAATATTAAACTCTTCCAACAGGTCACGGGTAAAAGATTTGCTCGATTCAAGTTGTGCCAACTTTTTTAACGGACCAACCGACGGCATCCCAGCTTTTTCCAAAGCATCGACAACCCCGACTGACAAAGGCAACTCCGGGCTAATCACCGCAAAATCCACTTTTTGCGCCTTGGCAAACACCACAATCGACCCGAGATCGTCAAGTTTTCCAACTTCATAAGCAGAAGTTACTTTTTTTATTCCCGGATTGTCAGACGAACCAAAACAAACTACATCGCAAGAAGTCGCGCTTCGCTTTAGCGTTTCTGCGATACAATGCCCTCGAGCCTCTGAACCAACCAATAATATTTTTTTCATAACAAAGTAGATTTAGCTGGCTCTAATATAGATTTGTCTTTTGTTCGCGAATCTTCCGCCTCACGCAAAATTTCTTCCGTAACTTCAGTGGGATAATCACCGTCAAAATAAGCCGCGTGCGGTCGTTTAAAATTCAAATGCCCTTTTCTGGTAACCGCCTCTATCAGATCTTCCAAATTCTGATAAATCAATTCATCCGCGCCGATTTCCTTTTTTATTTCCTCTTCTGTTCTGTTATGTGCGATCAACTCTTGTTTGGTCGGCATATCGATGCCGTAAAGATCTGGAAAACGAATGGGTGGCGAGGCGGAAGCAAAATAGACTTTTTTTGCGCCGTGTTTTCGCACTAAATTTACAATATGCCGAGAAACATTGCCACGGACGATACTGTCATCAACAATCAACACGTTTTTATCTTTTACTTCAAAACTAATCACGGTCAGTTTATATTTGTTTGCTTTTTGTCGAATTTTTTGTCCCGGCATAATAAATGTCCTCCCGATAAAATGATTTTTTACGATCCCTTCAGAATACCGAACTCCCAGTTCATGAGCGCAAGAAAGAGCCGCTGTTGTTGCCGACTGTGGAGCGGGAATAACCACATCGATAGGGAGATTCGGTAAAACTTTTTTTATTTTTTTTCCTAAGTTTTGTCCCATGCGCAGGCGAGCGCGATACACTGAAACTCCATTTAAAAACGCGTCAACTCGCGCAAAGTAAACATATTCAAAAATACATGGCCGAAATTCTTTTTGTTCAACAATTCGATGATGCACTTTCCCTTTCATATCTATAAACACCACTTCTCCAGGATCGACGTCGCAGGCAAAATTGAAACCCAAAATCTCAAACATGGTATTTTCCGAAGCGACGATAAATTCCGGTTTTAAAATGTTGTCTCGTTTACCAAAAACCAAAGGCCGGATTCCATTAGGATCACGAAAAGCAAACATCCCTTTTCCCGCGATAATCCCTACCGCGGAATAGCCGCCACGCACTCGCTCGTGAGTTTTTTTAACGGCTTCACAAATCGAATCGAACAAGTCGCCATTATCCGCTTTTGACATGGCAGAAGCAAAAACATTTAACAAAAGCTCTCCGTCCGAAGAAGAATTAATCTGCCGAAAATCTTTTTCAAACAACTCCTCTCTTAATTTATTGGCATTGTATAAATTTCCATTAAAAGTCATAGCTATTCCATAGGGAGAATTGACCATGAATGGCTGGACTTCCTCCAAGGTAATAACACCCGCCGTAGGATAGCGAACCTGTCCTATCCCTACATTCCCCTTTAACCGTTCCATATCCTGCTGTCGAAAAACTTCCCGGGCAAGACCAAGCCCTTTTCGAAGATGAAATTTGTCAGAATAAGTCACCATCCCCGCGCTATCCTGCCCACGATGCTGTAGCGCGGTTAAAGCTTCATTTACTTCCGCCGCCACCTCGTTATTTGAAATAATCCCGGTGATTCCACACATAAATTCAATTTAACATACTAGCAAGATAACAAGGCAACAAAAATTTGTTAGGTTATTAAATTGCTAAATTGTTTATTTAAGATACTTCTCCACCAGCTTTCCAGCAAGTCCTGTATATTTTTCCGGCGTCAACTTCAACAATTTTTTCTTTTCTATCGATGGAATTTTAAGTTTTTGGATAAACTTCCGCATACTAGCAAGATTAACGATTTTCCCCCGCGTCAAAGCTTTCACCGCTTCATATGGTTTAGGGTAGCCGACTTTGCGCAACACGGTCTGCACGGCCTCCGCAATCACTTGCGGGTTTTCTTCTAATTCTTTTTTTATAGCGTTTTTGTCAACATCGAGCTTTGACAAACCGATTAAAGTTGATTTAACAGCGAGCATGGAATAACCCAAAGCCATCCCTTGATTGCGCAGCATCGTGCTGTCGGAAAGATCGCGCTGAAGCCGCGACACCGGAAGCCGATCAGAAAGGGCGTGAAGGATGCCGTTTGCGATGGTAATATTGCCTTCGCTATTTTCAAAGTACCACGGATTGATTTTGTGCGGCATGGTGGAAGAGCCGATTTCGCCTTTCACCAATTTCTGCTTGAAAAGTTTTCGCAAGATATACAACCAGATGTCTTGGTTAAAATCGCGGATTACAGTATTGACGCGGGATATAGCCTGATAAACTTCTACCGAAGTATCATGCGGTTCAATTTGCGTACTAAGCGGTAAAAACTCCAGACCAAATGACTCAACAAACTTTTTACTGGAATTTATCCAATCAACGTTCGGATAAGAAACCGTATGCGCCG
The DNA here is from genome assembly GCA_002773695.1 of Candidatus Doudnabacteria bacterium CG10_big_fil_rev_8_21_14_0_10_41_10. GTDB lineage: Bacteria > Patescibacteriota > Doudnabacteria > UBA920 > 2-01-FULL-50-11 > 1-14-0-10-41-10. The sequence goes on from PFAJ01000017.1 coordinate 20,901, forward strand.
ACCAGTTGCCGGTTGCCCCCGAAAACTTGGCTGTTAATTTAATTGCGGATAATTTCTCTACCTGTCTTTTAACGCGGGAATAAAACACCGCCATCTCGTGTCCTAATGTTGTCGGTGTTGCCGGCTGACTGTGGGTGAGCGACAGCATTGCGAGATTTTTGTGTTTCAAAGCTAAACCCTTCAGCTCCGCGAGGATTCTGGCTACGCTTTTTAGATAAATACCAATTCCATCTTTGAGCATCAAACTGTAAGCAATATTGTTTATATCCTCACTTGTCAAGCCGGAGTGAAAAAACTCAAAAATCCCGGGCGGTAAAACTTTTTTTAGTTTTTCTTTGGCAAAATACTCCAGCGCTTTCACGTCGTGGTCGGTAATTTTCTCTATCTGTTTTACCCGTTTGGCGTCGGCTTCGGAAAACTTCTGATACAAAGCGCGAAGCTGCTTAATCTGAGCTTCAGAAAAAGGCGCAAGTTCATGCACCTTTGGTTCGCGGGACAGCCCTATCAAATATTCAATTTCCACCCACAAGCGGTAGCGCATCAGCGCGCTTTCAGAAAAAATAGGAGAGAATTCTTTTACCCTCTCGTAGTAGCGCCCGTCTAAAGGAGATATCGCGTTTAATTCTGATGGCATTATTCGTACTTTGACTTTATATCGTTAATTTTTTTTGAAACCTTCTGTTGCGCGTCCTTGTCCGCCAGTCCAAATATTCTCGATACTGCCGCCGCAACGTTCCCTGGATCGAGGACAGTCAAAACCGGGGTATCCGAAGGCATCTGTAATGTAGAATTTACATTCACTATCATATCAATCTTGTCTGTAAATGGAGGACAAGCAATCACCGGATGAATAGAATTGGCCGCGACAACCGCGGAAAGCCCGTTGGAGCGGCCCGCGATCGTCACGTATACAATCTGCTGATCCTTGTTATATTTCTGTACAATTTCAAAAACCTTCTCCGGAACTTTGTGCGCCGAAGCAATATGGGTAACGTGGTCTAAACCCCAGTCGGCAAGCTTGGCTTTAATTTTCTTGGCCCACTCCTCGTCAGAAGGGCTTGCGATGATAAATACTACTTTCATACACTTTTATACCTCTATTCTACTAGATATCCACCGTTTCGTAAATTTTTCTCTATTCTTTGAATTACCGGTTCGTCATGGTAGACAAATTCTTTACCGGTTATCGTCTCGTATATCTTAATGTAGCGCGAAGACAGCTCCACCACCATATCGACAGGCGCATCTGGCAATTTTTCATCTTTATAAGGATCGCTATTCTCTTTAAACCAAAGCCGTAAAAATTCTTTATCAAAATTTTGAGGCTCTTCTCCAGAGGCTATCCGCGCTTCAAAAGTATCCGCGAACCAATAACGAGAAGAGTCGGGAGTGTGAATTTCATCAATCAAAATTATATCGCCTTTCTCATCTTTGCCGAATTCGTACTTGGTATCAACTAAAATCAGACCTTTTTGAAGCGCTGTCTTTTGCCCGAACTCAAAAAGTTCAAGCGATTTTTCGGAAACGAAATCCCATTCTTTTTCCGTCATCAATCCTTCTTTGACAATCTCTTCTGGGGTTAAATTTCTGTCATGCTCTTCAAATTTTGTGGAGGGGGTCAGGATTGGGCGTTTAAGCCGAGTATTTTTCTTGAGTCCCTCACCCAGTTTCAGGCCGCCAAACTCCCGCTGGCCTTTTTGATAGTTGGTCCAAATGGAAGTTGCGGTTACGCCGGACAAAAACGCGCGCGGAACAATTTCCACAGGAAGGGCCTCAACTCGCTGCCCCACCATGACATTCGGATCAGGGACTTCCAACATGTGATTGGGAATAATATCCTTGGTTTGTTCAAACCACCAAGCGGCTGTGCCTACCAAAACTTGGCCCTTAAAAGGAATTGTCGCCAAAATCCGATCAAACGCGCTGTACCGGTCGGTCGTAACCATCACTATCCTATCTTTTGTAAAATACGAGTCTCGCACTTTCCCGACTTTTTTCTCGCCCAAACCTTCAAAGTTTGTCTCTGTTAAAACGTTTTTGATATTTTTCTCGATAGTTTGTTTGTCCATAATATTATTAAACTCGAAGCACGAAATCCGAAGTTCGAAACAAATTCAAATATTTAAATTTTAAACTTTTCGAAATTTTTTTATTTAATTATTAATTAATTGTTTCAGATTTCGATATTCGAATTTCGAATTTTTAAACTATTACTGTTTTCTCCCTATCCGCCCCAATCGAAATCATTTCCGCCTTTATTCCAATATTGTCTTCAACAAATTTTACATACCGCCTCATATTAACAGGCAACTGCGAAAACTTCTTGGCCTTGCCATACCCACTTTTCCAACCAGGGAAACTTTTGAAAATTGGTTTGCAGTTTTCGTAAACGGTCAAATCAGCCGGCATTTCTTTTAAAACTTTACCTTTATACTTATATCCCGTACAAACTTTCACCGCTTTCAAATTATCCATCACGTCAATCTTGGTAATAGCAATAGAGTCCAGACCGTTTATGCGAACCGACTGGCGCAACTGTACCAGATCCAACCAACCGATTCTGCGTGGTCGGCCGGTAGTAGTGCCGTATTCTCCGCCAGCTTCGCGAATGTGGTCCCCGGTCTCGTCTTTCAACTCCGTTGGCAATGGCCCGCCGCCAACCCGAGACAAATAGGCTTTTACAACACCTATCACTTTACTTATATGTTTTGGTCCGACACCCACACCGGTAAGTACTGCTCCAACAGTAGTATTGGAAGATGTGGTGTAAGGGTAAACTCCATGGTCTACATCCAACTGCATTCCCTGGGCGCCTTCAAAAATAACCTTCTTGCCCGACTTCAACGCTGTATCAACAAGCAGTGAAGTGTCTGTTATATATTTTTTTAGCTCCCGCGCATATTTTTTATAATCTGAAGCAATTTTTTTAGAATTGATTTTTACTTTCGACCCATATACTCCGCTTAACTGTTTGGTTTTTAGGTCTATTAAAAGACTCAGCCGTTTTTTAAATATCACCGGATTCACAAAATCGACTATGCGAATACCTATTCGTTCGTATTTGTCGGCATAGGTCGGAGAAATTCCCCGTTTTGTTGAAAGGGCGGACAAGTTTTTCTTCGCTTTATACGCGTCCGAAAGACCATCCAATGAAACGTGGAAAGGAAAGATAATATGGGCGCGGTCTGAAACCTTTAACCGAAACGTGTGCCCCTCTTTTTCCAAATTTTTTATCTCCGATAGCAATACCGCCGGATCAATAACCACCCCGTTACCAATAACAATCGTATTATTTTTATGAAGCACGCCGGAAGGAAGCAAATGCAACTTGAAAACCTTACCAGCAACGACTACCGTGTGTCCCGCGTTGTTGCCACCTTGAAAACGGACAACGTAATCAGATGTTGACCCGTAATAATCTGTAACCTTGCCTTTACCCTCATCGCCCCATTGAGCGCCTAAAATAACTATCGACTGCCAACCGGTTTTCTTCATATTTTACTTGTATTTTTTTAAATTAATTTTTTTGTTCACAACCAAAAACCGTATTTTCAAGCAATTTTGCCACAGTTATCGGACCAACGCCACCTGGCACCGGAGTTATTAGAGAAGCTTTTTTTTGAACGTTCTCAAAATCGACATCCCCGGCCATCTTACCTCCCTCAAAACTCACCCCGCCGTCTATCACCACACAGCCGTCTTTTACCATTTCCGCGGTTAAAATATTTTTTTTACCGACTCCGGTAATAATCACGTCGGCTGTCTTTGTAAAATCCGAAAGATTTTTTGTGTCGCGGCCATGCACCGACAGCGCAACCCGCATATTCATAAAAATTGCGGCCAGCGGTTTCCCAATCAAATCTCCCCGACCGACCAGGCAGACGTGCTTTCCTTGCAAATCCACTTTATAGTATTTTAAAATTTCCAAAATCGCTCCGGGCGTCGGCGGAACGATCGGCGAGTTATTCATCATTACCCGACCAAGCGACAGATGAGAAAGACAGTCGACATCTATTCCCAAATCGATAGTATCAACGATTTCTCGAGTATGCGGCCACAACTTTTCCGGCACCGGCAACTGGACAATCAGACCGGAAAGTCCGTGCGTGTTTTGAATTTTTTTAATCTCTAAAATTAATTCTTCTTTTGAAATATCTCCGGGAAATTCAAACCGGCTAAATTTTATTCCAATTTTCTCTGCGGCTTGTTCTTTCATGCCGACATAAGTTTGAGACGGCTTGTCGTTGCCTACTAAAACAACCGCCAGATGCGGTTGGTTGTGTTTGCCTACTAACGCTTTAACGCGTGTTTGTAAATCGCCCAAAATTTCTTTTGAAATTTTTTTTCCGTCTACAATAGTTGCCATTCCTTAATCTTCCCTTTTTACGGGTAAAGGGGGAACCAAAGGTTTAATTCACCAAGATTAATAATAACAAAAAAATTTGTTTATGCCAAACGACCACCGCGCAAGGGTCAGCTTTGCTTTGCAATAATCACCCTTGTGTTTACTCAAAAACTGGATTTAAAAAATCTATCAGTGAGCCAACTCCCATAAAATAAATTTTATCGGGACAGGAAAAAATAAAGAAATTATCCAAAACGCGACCCCTGCGTTGAAACCTTCCGGTATTGAACAAGCAATTTTCGGCATTGAGGATATTTTCGATAAGCCTTCCAATAAAGAATGAACAATGTTGAACGTTTTCCGATATACGATAAAGTAAAGGCGTTTGAACGCGCTTCCAGCGGACAACGCCAAAAGCAAGGCCCCAAACATTCGCGGGAAAGTATCGATCCGGCTGTACGTATCATCGGTATCAAACCGGTTTACATACATCGTATCCGATGCTCGGATAATTCCAAGAGCACCGGGTCGTTGTAGCCCGTACGCGGGTACTTCAGCACCTTCACAACACCCGTATCAAAATGGCTTCAGCAACTCAAAGTCTTCTTTTTTGTAGAACCACGAAGCGATCCGCTTGCCCAACACGAGGTACTCGTCCTGAAGCAAGACCGTCTCGTACAGCAGCGTCTGCAGCAACATCTCCAACAGGAACCACTCGCGTTCCTCGTCATCCAGCCAGTACAGGTCGGTCAAAACTAAATGGGAAGGCTGGGCGATCATCTCAGAACCTGTCTCATCGTGCATACCTCCACTCTTATCAAAAAAACCCTGGGGAACACCGCCCCAGGAAACTACCGCGGCCGCAGAGCCATGGCGAACACCACCATACCGATAGCTACAATCACGCTTTGAATGCTTTCGATCTGTAGCTGCAGCACAGACCGATGCTCGTCTGAGACAAAGTAATAAACGCCACGAGCGAACACCACAGCAGCTGCCGTCATCCACCCGTTATAGAAACTGCTCACGCAATCCAGGGGCCGACTGATGATGCGGACCACACTCTTCAGAACGATTGTCGCCTTCTTAGTTTTAGGCCTCATGTCCTTCCTCCCGAAGGACCGAGGCCACCAACCGGACCTCTGTCCGGTTGGTTTCTGGTGCCTCCTTTTGGTTGGCCCATAACAATAACCAAAATAAAGACTTATGTCAAATCAGGCAGTCGCTAAATCCTCCGTATGTTCGCCAAGAGTTGATGGTGGAAGGTCGAGGGTCTTCTGAGCAGCCTGGCGTGTTCGATCAGCTTGAGCTTTCTGAAAGTCTTCATAGAAGAAGCTCGACAGGGTAACAAGCTGATTGAGCCAACCCACGCCCACCAAACCGGCACGAACAATAACAAAAAAGACAAAAAACCGTTTATCAAAAGATGTTCTACCAAAAATTCGGTTAGCCGAGCCATCGAGATAACAAAAACTAGATCGTAAAATAGCTCGATCCAGGTGGCATGTCTATGTCCCACATCTTCTTTGATTTTTGCTATTGGTGAAACAAAAATATTAGAAAATCTAAACCCGAAAAAAATTAAAATCTATAACTGTCTAAACGATCAACTTTTAACCCTTCACCTTCACTTAAAATATGAAGTTTTCTTCCTAATTCCTCGGCTCTGTCGGTGAGACTATTCAAGCGTGATGTATCTGGGCTGGCGGTATCCATCCCTTTAACCTCTGGTAAATTGTTTCTAAATGCAGCGATCTCATCCAGTAAACGGTTAAATTCCTTTTGGTCGTCGCTCAACATCTCTTCTTTTGATATTTCAGGTTTTCTTAAAATATCCCTAAAAAATCCCATAATAATTATGATTTAATTCTTAAACGTTTTATTACCGCGTCGCTAGTCAACTCACGGATAGCATCGACTGCTATCCAATGAGCGGGCTTTGATTTTATTATCGCAATTTCTCGCGCAATTTTCAAGGCTTTCCGCCGAGACGCCTCATTTCTTTTCCCAATTTGTCGCAACGCCCAGTTTACCGCCTTCTTTACCATTTTCCGTTCATCGGTCGCGTATTTTTTTATGTCTTTAAAAAATCCATACAATTTTTTGTCCGGCCCTTTGTCTTTCCATGCGAGTACCGCGACCAAAGCGAACCCGGCTCGTTTTTCATATTCCCTTTGTCTCTTTATCCACTCCTTGGCTTTCTGTAAAGCCTTCGGATGATAACAAAATAAATTTAAGCAAGTTTGGTCGACAATATCCCACGAATCAAAACCTTTTATCCAAAAGTCCATCTGCTTTTCTGTGACTTTTTCTTTCTCCTCTACTATTCCAGCTAGAACGCGGGCTTCGTGAATCCCGGTTTTCCACAACTTCCCCGCCAGTTTATGTGACTTTGGAATACGCCGAGCCAGATTTCGTAAATCCGTCACCGAAACCCCCAGTATTTTTTTGCCGGTTATCCCAAATCTTTTCATGCCCTCAAGATTTCTTCGTGTTGAAAGTCTACGAAGTTCCGATAAAACATCTGGCAATTTTTCAATTTTCTTTGTTATCCCCATAAACTTTTAAAATAATCCTGTTATAATTTTATTATTTATAGGAGTTACGGGTTTGAGCTGAATTCAAGGAAAAACTGAGGATTTGGCCGAAGGCGTAGTTGAACTACGTCGAGGTCAAACCGCAAGTTTTGACAAAGAAGTCGGCCAAATGCTTGCTGGAGGTCGGGCTTTGCCCGACCGGAGCAAACATTCCCGTATTTTGAATTACGAAATGCGAAATTTTATGCTTCGAGCAGGGTCGAGAAGATAAAATTGTGCTTGTTTTGAAAGCTTTGAGTTCTCGACAAGCTCGAACAATATTGAATTTCGTAATCCAAAGTCCTATAAGTCCTAACTTTCTTTATTTCTAAGGGGAAAAATGAGAAGCCGTACGCAAAACGCAAGGAGACGAGCAAGACGAATCCTTCCACCAAAAAAGAAGTATAGAAAATCCTGGAAGAGAGACACTCGTCCATATGGTGACCAAGAAGTTTCCTCCGCCACCACAAACGCCGAAAAGTAGTTCATCTAAGCGGACTCCCACCTGCTCTTTTTTTATATTTCAATTATACCATCTTTAAATAACGACCCTAAAGCAAGCTACAGGGGTATTCTGCCAAAAATAATAAAAACGCGCCGGATTTCAATCAAGCACATAAATCGGCCGCCGCCGCCTGAGGTCACAAACTTCTCGTTTGAACCTCTTTTAAAGAACCTCCATGACTTGCTTTACCGGCGCACGAAACCCGCATAGCCGACCTGTGCTTACAAAAACCTTGAACGCTCGATCGAGCCTTCGACGATCGGTATTGTGCCATGTCCACACATAAACTCCTCTGTCACCAGTGTATGTGAGAACCACCACACCCGACCCAAACATAGCTAGGTCACCAGCTCTTCGTTCCGCTATGAGGCGCCTGGATACGCACTCTTGCTGCGTTTGTATATTATTACAGTCCTTCTAAGTTCCATTTTCCACTCCTAATTTATTGTGAAATTTTATACTAAACCCGGTTTTAATATGTGTCAATCGAGAAGAAGGGAACCTTCTCTATAAGAAGGTTCCCTTCTAAAAATCTTTTCTTGCCTACTTACTATAGTGGACGAATCTGATTATCTACGCTGTCTATAATCTCCTTCGCCAACGGCACAACAATATTTGGCTGGAAATAATAAGCGTCTTGCGGAGGGTTTAGAATTGGGAAAATTAACGCCGGAACAAACAATTCACGAGCTTCTTCACGACCGTTTGGTAAATAATACTGGACAAGCTCCACGCTCGGCGTTCCAATTTCTATTTCTACCACACTTTGCGCGATCTCCGGATAATAATTGTAGATTCCGCCACGCTCCACAATATCCAAAATTTTGCGTGGGTCAGTCACTGCCGCGTAAGATGACGACTCAAAACTTTGGGTGGTAAGATTCCAAACCCCGATCACTCGGTTATAGCGCGTATTAACCGAAACCATCATCCCGGTTGGGCGACCGCTCATATCATGAACGATTTTTCCATCTATCTGAAATGGATAGATCACAGAAAAAGTATCAGGAATCCACGCTTGCGATTTATCTACTACTGCCTCATAAGCAATCAACCACTGCTCATCAACTACCGGCTCGCCGTAATTTTTGGTAGAGATCCCATGCTCGGAAAGAAACCTCTCGGCAATCCCAATTATCTTGCCATCCGAAGGGATGTCTCCCACAGTAAGCCACTCACTATCAGCAGGACAACCGGAACCATTGCACAACGGCCGCAACTCCGGCCAACGTAGCCAGTTTTGATTAATGCTAACCGTACCGTTTTGCAAGTCTACCGAAATCAAATATCCATAATCTTTATCTTCTGTTAAAGTAAAATTTTGCAAGCTGGCACCAGAAAAACTGCTAAAATTTGCAAGACCCAAATCAAAACTTCTCAACAGTCCGTTTACTCCCTCAGCCCCTATCTGCCCTTTGATTCTACGCACTATTTCAATCTGACTTTCAGTTAGATCTAAACTCTCTCCTGTATATACAAATTTATAAGAAGTTGGTAAATAATAAGGAAGAATGCCAAGCCCACCACCTCCACCCATACCAATAGCCTGATCCGACCCGCCACCTGATTGTGGCCGAGAAGAACCCTCTCTTGTGCCAGAGAACGCGGAAGAGGACTGCATAAGACCGGATAAATCCCCAAAAGCATTTTCTGAAACTGAAACCAATTTTTGATCGTTTTCAAACGCGACTCTGTTTGGTGAAAGATCGCTTTGGGTGTTTAAAAATAACACTCCTGCCGCGATAACCAAAACAACCACCGCTACACTTGTTACTAATTTTAGTTTGAACATATTTATAAAATTTAATTGTGAATTTTTTTTACTCAATTGCTTTGCTCTTAAGAACAATTGTTTTCGGGTTTTAGCAAGAAACTTATCATCGATAACTACGTCTGGCTTGTCTGCCAGTAATTTCTTTACGATTTTCAAGAGCTCCCTTTTTTGCTTTTCCAAAGTGGGAGACTGCTCAATAAGCTCTTTTATAATTTGATTTACTTCGTTATTCATAAAGGTTTTGTCATCCTGAGCGGAGTCGAGATATCTCTTCCCCGACTTTCAGCCGGAGATAGAGATTCCTCCATTGCGCTTCGCTACAGTCGGAATGACATATTGGAATTCAGCAGCCAAACCAATAAAACGCTTAATGGGATATGTTTTCTCAACTTTGTTATAGTCCGCGAAAAACTCATCTTGCATAAACTTTCGGTTTTTCCTAACACCTCCGCGATCTCTTTGTAAGATAACCCATCCCATACCCTCATAACGACAATCTCCCTCTGCTCCGGATCAATCTTGGAAAGATACTGTTGAACTTTTTCCAATTGGGTGCGAACGCTAATCTCTGTTTCCACGGATCCAGATGAAGCCGGCTCGGGAATTTGAAAGATGTCTGTGATTCCATGATTGGTGCGGGAATAATCTATCACTGCGTTCCTGGCGATACTAAAAAGCCACGATGAGAAATTTCCTCTTGATGAATCAAATGACCTTATTCGCTCTAAGGCTTTCAGAAATACTTGGCCGGCCAAATCTTCGGCGGTTTGTTTATGGAAAGTTCGGCGATAAATATACGAGTAAATTCTCCGGACATATCCGTCATAAAGCTGGGTAAAGTTTTCCAACTTCCCCTCTTGGCATTGAGAAATAATTTTGCCCTCAGTTATTTCCAAATTCCCGCTATTAATATTCAATCACTTTAATTGTATCATATTTTAAAGAGCTTTTTTGGCGCCTCTAATAATGATTACGAATAAAAACAATAAACGTAACAAAAAACCCACTCTGTCATTCCGGACGTCACGAAGGGCGATCTGGAATTTAAAAATTATAATTTAAAAATCTTTTCGGTCAAATACCCGGTCACGGCAAGTTGAATAGTCGGTGATAAACCGGTTCCCAACAACGGCACAAGAGGCATCGTGTCCTCGTATTGCCAAAAATTTAGATACAAAGCAGACCATTCGACTACTACGGAAAAAACCAAGGTGATAAAAATAAAAACGCCCAGGCCAAATCTCCTTGTAAGTAAAAATATAACCGTAATCCAGGAAGCATCCCACAAAGACGCCAAAAACAAAGAATACGACTGGGTTACTATCGGATGAATCGCTCGGTACAACCCGAAATGTAAATACTCCCAAATTAAGTTGAGGATTAATGCTGTAATAAATATTATTTTATACACTTTCATGCTTAAATTATATACTAAATGCCCAAGGGCTGCATAAGCTCAGATACATATTGCACTCCTTGGTAATAAAAAGGGTGGTAAAAAGGGGACACGAACCGTTTATTTATATTTCTTAGGTCGCCCTAGTTTTCTGATTGTGAAGAAAAGGGGTCAGGAGCTATTTTCTCTCAAAACTTCGGCCCATTTGTTTTTGAATTTGGATGTCGCAAATGGAAAAGGAGGGGTTTGGGGAGGAATTTTCCATTTGCTCCTCTGTTTTCTTTTGGCGAAATTCGGGCGGGCTTCAGAAACTATACATTTGCTTTTTCAAATGTAACTGCGTCAAGCGATTGGTATCTATCAAACCGACTTATTTTACCACCGAGCGTATCACTGTATTCATACTTATTCAAACTGTGAGGTATGAATACATCCAATTTACCTTCGTTCATTGCATAGCCAAATGAACGAGCCTCTTCTTCAAAAAGTTTTAGTGTACTTTCGTCAAACCCTTTTCCAAAAGTTACGGAAGCGTCCAGTCCTTGTGCTTTTGTTAGTAGCACACGAACAAAAGCATGATAGACTTCGGAATTTGGAAGTAGAGAGTAGGGTTTTTCCACGAGCAAAGTTTTTCTTTGAGTTTTTGACTCAAAATCATTTTCGCCTCTTTGGTTAGTTAGCTTGATAATACTTCTTGCTACAATTTTACCTTCGCCGTCGGCGACATTCAAAACTTTTTTGTTGCTATCCGCAACATAGGAAAGCAAACATTCGTTGAAACCGCCGTTTCTCCACGATTGGCAAGTCTCTTGTGGTTCAACTCCTACTCTAAGCAAAGTCATCGGGTCGTCAGATTCATAAGCCGTAACATTTTTGATGTCTCCGACAGTAAAAATTTTCTCGACTTGTTCTATATCTAATCCTGCAAGCGGTATATTGAGTTCGAGTATTTTTTCGCGAAGTTCTCTTGCTTGGGTAAGTATTTTTTCTCTTGTATAGCTTTTTGGTGTTGCTCTTTCAACTTCCAAAATACCACCAATCAAAGTTGCTTCTGATTGCAGAGTTCTTTTTTCTAGTATCAATCTTTTCTTCTCATCTTCGGAAGAAGATGTTTTTATCCTTTCGGTTACTTCATGAATCTGTGCGCTAAGTGTGTCAAATCTTGTTTTAGAAAAATCGAAACTTGGTTGAGAATCCAAGATATGTTCTTTTGCGTTTCTGATTATTTCTTGCGCGGCTTTAAGTTCATCGGCGCGTCTTCCGCTCTCGCCTTCGGCAAGTTCAATTTCTATCGAAATCGGATCAAGATTATTTTTCCAAAATTCTTTCTGCTCATCTGATAATCCCGATAGTTGTGTTTCGCTTCTCTCGTGTGCATAACGCCAAGAACGGAAATCACCCTCAATGATATGTTCCGTTATTACTTTTAATAATTGTTTAACTTCGCTTTCATTTTTTGAATCGTACTTACCAGCCAGCGAGGGAACAATTTCAAAAACTCCGCTTTTTAGTAACGCTTCTAGGTTGTCTATAATTTTCTGCTGGTACTCTGCTGGCAAATCAAGTTTTCTGCATGCGGATTCAACAACTCGCTGGGTCATAGTTTCTTCAATACCTTTCAATCCAGTCAAGTTCTGTAATTTTGCTTCCAGTGTTTCAATGCCATTTTTTATCCTTTTTCGCTCTGCCTTATCTGTGGTCTGCCCCGATTGATTTTGCAGATTAAGAATTTCCTGTTGGATATGACTTGCTTCTTCTGGGTTCGGTGTAGCAAATCCGTATTTGCTAAAACCTTCGAGAGTTGAGAGCAACTGGAAAACTCGTCTCATTCGTTTTGGATCGTCTCTGGAACCACGATATGCAGTCAGAAGCGTTTCCAAAACTGCTTTGCCGTCCTCTTTTGAATTTAACAGTACCAAACCATCCAAAAATGCTTCTCGTTCAAATCCACTACCCTTGAATGTTTTTGCGGCAAAAATATGATCTACCACTGCAAGCATTTTTTCATCTGAAATTCCTAATCCTTCTTGAGCGATTCTTTTTGGAAACGCGACACTTTCGCCATACTTCGGATTTACTAATGCCGCCAAAAGTTTATCGGCGGATTGTGTCCATACATTTAACTTGCTATCAACTATGACCTTTTCTACTTCTGCTCTCGCTTTCAAAAGTGGCTCCAGGGTTTCTTGATTATCTTCGTTATGACCAAGATAAAAATCCCTAACTTTTTCTTCATCAAGGGTGCCACCATTTTCTAAAATCTTAGTTAGTTGCTCTTTTGCGACCGTTAAATCTCCATTTTGGAGCAGAGAACAAGTGGAATATCGAGAGTTAATTCTTCCGAAACGACTCATGTATGAATTTTCATCACCCAGCGTTTGAAGCAAAAATTGTTTATTTTTTGGTTGAGCTTCAAGAGTTTTCCGTAACGCTTCTGGGTCGCTTTCTTTCAGTAAACGCTCCATTTCGTACACAACTGCATTATTAGTATGCCCCGAACCGCTTGCTTCAATATGTCGCAACATTAGGGGCAATGCTTCCGGGTTTCCTAAATCGCCCATTTTCTCTGCGGCGGCAGTGCCGTCCCAAGATTCACGACCGCCAGGAAACAATTGCTCTTCAAACAACCTTTTAATAATTACTTTCTCGACTTGTTCAAAAGTTTCTCTTGGAATAACACCGGAAGATTCCGCAAATTTCTTAACAATCTTCCATCTTTCCAAACCATCAAGTCCTTTAAAATCTTCGATAGGTATTTTACTCAAATCGAGAACATCTTTTCTTTCGCTTCTCGGAGTTCGGTAATCAGAATAAGGATAGATTATTCCCTCGGTTATTTTGCCGATTCTTTCTTGCAGTTCAGGTGGAAGTGAGCCTCCAAGTGCTTCGCGTACTTGTTCCACTTTCCCCTTTGTCATTCCCCGAATTAAAAAATCAAATATCTTGTCATAGTTTTTATCTGCTGGTGCGTTGCCCTTACCACTTACACGATAGCTAAGATTTCTCAAATCGTAGTTAAGTTCATTCGTTCGTTTTTTCCTTGCTTCAACAGCTTCTTTTTTCTCAATTGGATCATTCCAATCTGATTGATTACCTTCGGCTAACTGTGCTTTCAATAAGCCAAAATATTCTTCCGCGTCCTCATCAGTTATTTTGCCTTCTGTCCTTAATTTATCTAGTTCAGGCAACACTCTTTGTGCTATCAAGTCCACATTTAGTTCCTGCTTAATTTCTGGCGAAGTTAATTTTTCTTTCAATCGTTGATGTCTTTCTGCAACATCTTGAAATAATTGTTCTGCCGAATTAAGAGCAAGTTCTTGTCGCCTTGAAACAAGCTCCTGCATTGCGGATTCTGTTTGACTGCCACGAGATTGTCTTTCTCCCAATACTGTATCTACTTGCACAGTTCGATCAGACACCTCTCTTAATTGACTGATGATTGCCTTTCTTTCTTTACTCCTAAATAATTTTGCAAAAAAGTTTTTTTGTTCTTCTTGTGTTAGTTCCGCTGATAACTCACCCTCTCTAGTTTCTAAATTTTTTCTACCAGAAGATAAAGATTGCAACTCACTTTTATTTACCGCTAACCATGATTCAATATCTTTCGTTTCCAATCCAGAAGTAATCAAAACTCTTGAAATATCATCAATAGTCGGATTTTCAATCTTTGCGAGATCGTCTTTAACCTTACTTAAAATTTCTTCTGGATTATTTATGACTGTTTCCCTTGTTTCGTGCTCGCCAACCGTTCGTCTTTCTAACGAACCGAATATATTCTGCACTGACTTGGTTTTTGACTCTATTGCAGAATCAGTCGCTCTTTTATTTTCGACAACATCACGAATAGCAGATTGTCTTAATCGTTCTTGTTGTGCTTCAAGCTCTTCAGGTTTTTCAATCCCTGTTTCTTGAGTTGGTGATTGTTTTTGCTCAAAATGATCCATAGAGTTTATTTTATCAAATCATCAATACTTATTCCCAGTTCTTCGACAATTTTGGTAACAGTTTGGATTGACGGCTTCGTTATCATATTTGATTCAATTTTAGTCAGTGTTATATAGGGAATATCGCACTTTCTCGCAAGAGCGTCCTGTGTTAATCCTTGCTTTGCTCGAAAGACTTTTATTTTATCCCCAATTTTGAAGAAAAGGGGTCAGGAGCTATTTTCATACTTTTCTTGGTCTCCCCACAGAGTTTAGGGTTG
>PFAJ01000037.1 GCA_002773695.1 Candidatus Doudnabacteria bacterium CG10_big_fil_rev_8_21_14_0_10_41_10
TTCCCCGCCATTGAACTTCGCTAACGCTTTGCTTGATGTTCTATACTTATATTTTGATAAGCAAAAAGATATCTGGCGCTATATACAGCTATATACAAAGGTTATACTAAGGATTTGAAATCAAGACTTGAACAGTATATAATAATGGTAGAGGAAAGAAGTTAAGCTAAGTCAACGGAGCATGAGTGGGGTTGACGAAGTTTAACCGCCTCCTCCAGATTACCGTGCTTGAACATTTATAAGTATTTGATTATAATATAAAATATGGAAAATTTTGAACTTAACGAACATTCACCTGAGACAACCGAGGAAGACGTAAGGAATTTATTTAACCAGTTGAATCCCAGAGATCAGTTGGATAGACTCATGCTTTTTATGAATATACCGCACGATCGCCGTCCTTCCAAATTTTTGACAATTGCTGAGCAGGAAGAAGTGATTATAAGTTGGGCCAAAGACGATAAGAGTCTCCAACGATTAGCCGAGACAATTAGAGGTCTTATTGAGAAACAATATAAGTAGATATTTTGGAATTTTAAACCATTCAGGATCAACCTTATAAATTCGTCTTAATTCCTGTAACTTTTATCAATATTCCCGAATTTGAGCCGTACTTTTGGTTCAAAGTTCCGGAGATCGTGTTCGCCATTAAACTTCGCTAACGCTTCGCTTAATGTATTAACAGGTGATTTTTGGATAATACATTTATGAACGAAAATTAGCCAAAATAAAAAAATATTTCTATTTTTAAAAAATTGATAAATCCTTTTTTTCCGAAAAAATCCCATACAAATTAGCGCCCTTGTGGAGCAGCAATGTTAAGTAAAGTATTACGTAATAGATTACGTATTTTTTTGTGGAATAAGCTAAAATCTGCTAAAATTCGAATATACTTAAACTCCTTGAAACAAAATGACCACCCCCCAAACACTAAAAAGAAAAGACCATACGCTTACCGAGTTTCCCTGGTATAAGATTTCGCTATCTGAACTAGAAACCAAGCTTGGAACCGATTTGAAAAAAGGTCTTTATGTCGACGAGCATAGAAGACGGGTTGAAGCGTATGGCAAAAATACTCTCCCGGAAGAAAAAAAAGAAGGGTCTTTGGGGATATTGGCTCGACAAATAAGGAGCCCGTTAGTTTATATACTACTTGTCGCCGCAGTCATCACTTTCGCGTTGCGGGAGTTTTCTGATTTGATAATAATTCTTGCGGCGGTAGTTATAAACGTTATCGTTGGATTTTTTCAGGAACGAAAAGCGGAAAATACACTGGCCGAATTGAAAAAAGTTGTAAAATTTCATGCTAAAGTTTTGCGCCAAGGACGGATCAAAGAGATAAATTCTTCTGATTTGGTGCCTGGTGATGTTATTTTGCTTGCCGCTGGCGATAAAGTGCCGGCAGATGCGCGCCTTATCGAGGCCGAAGGCTTGGAGGTTGTGGAGGCGGCGCTTACCGGTGAATCAGTGCCATCTTTGAAAGAAGCGATCGACATAAAAGAAGACAAACCTTTGGCCGACCAGGAAAATATGGTATTTATGGGGACGGAAATTGCTTTTGGAAAGGGTCGTGCCGTGGTGGTTGGTACCGGGTTAAAAACCGAAATTGGAAAAATTGCGCAGTTGCTGATAGAAACCAAAAAGGATCAGACCCCACTGCAAGAAAGCTTGTCGGTTTTCAGCCAAATGTTGACCTGGGTAGTTTTAGGGTTTGCTATTTTATTAATGGTTATTGGCTTAGTACGAAAGCAAGAATTTTTTGAAATGCTGGTCATCGCGGTTGCAGTGGCGGTTGCCGCTATTCCGGAATCATTGCTTATTTCCATGACCGTAATATTAGCTATTGGGATGCAGCAAATCCTCAAACGTCGTGGGTTGGTGAGGCATTTGTCCGCCGCGGAAACCCTGGGTTCGACTTCTGTAATTTGCACCGATAAAACCGGGACGCTGACATTGGGTGAAATGCGGGTTACTAGTTTGGTTTCAGCTTCCGAGGAGCTGCATTTGAAAAAGAATCTCACTGAAATAAAAAAAAGTAAAGACCTTTATGAAATATTACGGTTATCGCTTTTTGCCAATGAAGCGATTGTTGAAAACCCACAAGATAAAATTGCTGATTGGAAAGTGTTAGGAATGCCAACTGATAAAGCGTTGTTGATAGCGGCAGCGGAAGCGGGTTTTAAAAAGGAACAGATTGATCGAGAATTTCAAACGACTTATGAGATTCCGTTTGATGAAAAGAGAAAATATGCCGCCAATTTGCGGAAGAATAAGGAAGAATATATTTGGGCGGTTAAAGGCGCGGCGGAGTTGGTTTTAAAAAAATCCAAATTTATTAGCAAAGGTAGTAAAAAAATTGAGGCCACAGCGACTGAAAAGGCGGCATTACAAAAAAAATTTGAGGAGATGACCAGAAAAGGTTTGCGAGTTTTGGGGGTTGCGTACAAAATTCCGAGCAATAAAGAAGCAGGTACTAAAAAGGAGAAGGATCTAATGGAGGAATTAGTGTTTGTGGGATTCGTTGGTTTACGCGATCCGGTTCGACAAGAAGTCCCTGAAACAATCCAAAAAGCGATCGCGGCGGGGATCCGTCCGGTTATTGTCACTGGTGATCATCGCTACACTACTATGGCGGTTGCTCGTGAGTTGGGGATGGAAGTTGCCGATTACCAAGCGATTGAAGGAGAAGACCTAGATAAAATGGATGATAATGATTTGGAGAAAAAAATAGAGGATATAAAAATTTTCGCGCGAGTAACGCCGGCTCATAAATTGCGAATTATTGATGCCTGGCAGAAAAAAGGAGAAGTCGTGGCAATGACTGGCGATGGGGTCAATGACGCGCCTGCCCTAAAGAAGGCCGATATTGGAATGTCGCTTGGTTCTGGCACAGAGGTGGCGCGGCAAGCGTCGGATTTGGTTTTACTTGATAATAATTTTCGAACTATTGTCGCGGCGGTTGAACAGGGGAGAGTAATTTTTAATAACATTCGTAAAGTCATTGTTTACCTACTTGCCGATAGTTTTTCCGCAGTTATTTTAATCGCTGGTTCAATTTTGATCGGCTTACCGCTACCGTTGTTGCCGGCGCAGATACTTTGGGGGAACCTTATTACTGATGGTTTGCCAAATCTCGCCCTTACGGTGGACCCCGGCGATAAAGGTGTTATGAAAGAAAAACCTCGTAAACGAACAGAACCATTACTGTCCTCTGAAATGAAAGTTTTGATTGTTGGGGTCGGGATTATTACAGATTTGGTTTTTTTAGGTTTATTTGCTTTTTTATATCAAACAATGGATATAGACACTCTTCGCACCGTAATTTTTGTTTCTTTTGGAATCAACTCGTTATTTTACGTGTTTAGTATAAAAAATTTAAGGGAAGCAATCTGGAACATTCCAATATTTAATAATTGGAAACTGATCGTAGCGGTCGGGCTGGGGATTGCTTTACAAGTTTTAGCGGTTTATTGGGGTCCGCTCCAGTCTTTGCTGCGAACGGAAGCGCTTGCTTTAAATTTGTGGGGATGGGTCTTGGCCTTGAGTTTGATAAAAGTTGTCGCCATAGAAATAACAAAAGGATTTTATAGGTTAAAGCGTGAAGCATGAAGCCTGAATCGTGCAGCGACTGCGAGGGTGCCCATCGGCTACTGAATTTTTATATATTGTTAGGGAGGAAATATGGAACAACAATTACTCGGACTACTTGCCTGTGCAGAGCACATAGCCGAGCTTAACAAAGGCGGTCCGGTTGATATTGGGATTAGACTCATCACAGCCGGCCTCCAAGTAGGCAATCGTGTTCTGATCGGACTTCGCCCTTGTTCCGAGACAATCGAAGCTGTGGTACTGAAAATTGTTCGCGAAGCGGACGCTCGTTGGGCCGAGGTCACCGTTTGTTTACCCAACTCCGAGCATTGCCCCCAGCCGCCTTCGGCCTGAACGAAGCGCGGTTTTTTTATTATCTTACCAAAGACTATGAATTATGAAATCCTCTGAAAATCTCCTAGTGTCATTGCGAGGAGCCTGCGGCAAAGCGCGTGACAATTTGAATATTATTGTTCGAGCGACCTGTTCGCCTAGGGAGGAAGTCAAAAACTGCGTTGTCGGATCTTCTCGACTCGGCTAGCGCCTCGCTCGAAGGATATTAACGACGCCGCAGGCTCCTCGCAATGACACTAGGAGATTGGAGTTTCCTAATTTAAGGCTTTAACCCTTTTATCCTTATAAGTCTTATTCGACCTATGCTATTCTTATTAATTAAATCTTATGTGATCGCGACCGGACTATATCTGTAGGCAATAACGATCCCTGTGGCAAGTTGTAGGGGTCGTTATTGCCCCAGACCGGAATTCAGGATAGAATAAAGGAACGAGGAAAACTCTTTCCCCTCAATCCCTTATCACTTTTTGAAATTATGTCCGATCCGCAAATTGAAGAAATCAAAGAACGTCTAAATATCGTGGACGTGGTTCAGGATTATTTACCGTTGAAAAAATCCGGAGTCAATTTTAAGGCGCGGTGTCCTTTTCACGAAGAAAAAACCGCTTCTTTTTATGTGACGCCATCCCGGCAGATTTGGCATTGTTTTGGCTGTTCTTTGGGTGGCGATGTTATCGAATTTGTAAAACAGATAGAGTCGATGGATTTCCCACAGGCATTGGAATTACTTGCCGAACGAGCAGGCGTGCAATTACAAAGAAGAGTTTTTGCGCCGACCGAGGGACCTGATAAAAAACAAATTCTTTTTGAGCTAAACGATCTGGCGGCAAAATATTATCACAAGGTTTTACTGGAAAGCAAGGCGGCGCAAGAGGCGCGAGAATATTTGTCTAAAAGAAAATTTTTAGACAGCACGATCGCCGAATGGAAGATTGGATATTCGCCGGATAAATGGAGCGTCCTTTATGATTTTTTAAAAAAGAAAGGATACAAAGACTCGGACATGGAGTCGGCTGGACTCGTTGTCAAAAAAAAAGACGGCAAGGTTTTTGACCGGTTCCGCGACCGGATAATGTTTCCGATCGCCGATTTGTCCGGACGCGCGGTAGGATTTTCAGCTCGCATCTTGCATCCACGGGAAGATGTTGGAAAATATATTAACTCGGCAGAAAGTGAAGTCTATAGCAAGAGTAAAATTTTGTTTGGCCTGTTTCAAGCGCGAAATGATGTTCGTAAAAGCAACGCCGCGGTTATTGTGGAGGGGAATGTTGATGTTGTCAAATCTCACCAGGCCGGTATAAAAAATGTTGCCGGTTCATCCGGCACGGCATTAACAGAATCGCAGTTACGTCTGCTTTCCCGGTTTACCAAAAATCTGCTTTTTGCTTTTGACGCCGACGCGGCCGGGAGTGATGCTTCCCGTCGGGCACTGGAATTGGCAATTTCACAAGGTTTTAACGTAAAACAGGTCTCTTTCGAGGAAGGGGTGAAAGACCCGGATGAAGCGATTGACCGCGATCCGGATATTTGGAGAACAGCTATTGCGAGCGCCGAGCCGTTTTTGGATTTCTATTTTAAAAAGCTTTTTGATATACTTGATCTAACGGACGCAACCGCCAAGAAACAAAGCGTCGCAAGTTTTCTGACTTTGCTTTCCCGAGTTTCAGATCCGATTGTCCAGTCGCATTATATAAAAATGCTTTCTGAAAAGATTCAAGTAAGAGAAGAGGTTATTCTTGGTTTGTTGAAGCAACATAGATTAAAACAAGCCGGGTATGAGGAAAAAAGAATCTCCAGAGTAAAAGCGAACCCAAAAGAAATATTGGAACAACGGTTTATCGGACTTTTATTCAGCCTCCAAGAAAGGATGAAGTGGTATGTCGAACATCATGAAGTTGAA
Source organism: Candidatus Doudnabacteria bacterium CG10_big_fil_rev_8_21_14_0_10_41_10 (assembly GCA_002773695.1). Classification (GTDB taxonomy): domain Bacteria; phylum Patescibacteriota; class Doudnabacteria; order UBA920; family 2-01-FULL-50-11; genus 1-14-0-10-41-10. The sequence continues at coordinate 5,843 of PFAJ01000037.1, forward strand.
CATTTTCAAACGCCGAAGTATCGGGAAATTTTTCAAGTTTTAAAAGACCAGCTTCGGTCGACTGGCGATATCAAGCAAGAAGAGTTTATAAATAAATTTTCGCAGGTCAAAGTGGCAGTGGAAGTGGCAAGGTTTGCGATCGGGGAGGAGCAGGAAAAAGAACAGATCGGCCCGGAAATGACTTTGATTTCAAAACGTTTGTTAAAAAGTTTTTACGAGAGACAGACTGAAGAATTATCTGGTAAAATTAGACATGCGGAAGAAAAGAAAGATTTGGAAAGTGTTAGGAAATACAGTTTGGAGTATAATCAGGTGATCCAAAAAAAACAGGAAGCGGAAAATTAATAAAAATTTAAAGCTCAAATTTTAAATATCAACTTCTCGACTTTGCTCGAATAATGGATTATTCCCGGAGCCTGTCGAAGGGTTGTAATTTGGATTTCGACGTTTGAATTTAACATTGATGTTTAAAAAGAACAAGAAAATTCGAAAAAAAATAAAGCCGAAGAAAAAGATTAAACGAGGACGGAAGTCTTTTGTAACAAAAAAATCGGCCCGCCTGAAAAAAATAAAAGTCAAAATTAAACCAATTTTGGAATTCAATTGGGAAAAAACTTTGGAAGACTTGTTAAGTAGAGGAGTTCAGAGAGGGTTTATTACCGAAGCGGAGGTTATACATGAGTTGCCGAATTTTGAGGATAATTTGCCGGCAGTAGAAAAATTTTTAGATATGCTTGATGACAGAGGGTTAGAGTTGGTTGATCAAGAGGTAGCCTCGGTATGGCAACAAGCCTATAAGCCTGTCGAAGAAGTCAAAGATAAAGCGACGGAAAAAGCCAAAGCTATGGCAAAAAGCGGAATGTCTTTGGGCGATATTTACGACGACTCTATTCAGATGTATTTACGAGAGATTGGAAAAGCTCCGCTTTTGAAATCGGCAGAAGAGGTTGAGTATGCCAAAAGGATCGAAAAAGGCGATGCGACGGCTAGGAAAAAATTAACCGAAGCTAATCTGCGGTTAGTGGTGTCGATCGCCAAGAAATATATGGGAAGAAATCTTGGGTTGCTGGACCTAATTCAAGAAGGAAACCTGGGGTTGTTTCGCGCGGTAGAAAAATTTGATTGGCGCCGTGGTTACAAGTTTTCTACGTACGCGACTTGGTGGATCCGCCAGGCTATTACTCGCGCGATCGCCGATCAGTCACGAACTATTCGCATTCCCGTGCATATGGTGGAAACATTGAATAAATACGCGCAAGCCGAAAGGCAGTTGGTGCAGGATTTGGGTCGCGAACCGTTACCGGAAGAAATCGCTTCGGAAATGGGAATAGAAGTCGAAAAAGTTTATCATTTAAAGAAGATTTCCCAAGAGACAGTTTCTATTGATACAACCGTGGGGGAGGACGACGAGGAAGATTCCAAACTTGGCGATTTTATTGTCGACGACAACTCGACTATGCCCGCCGATGTCGCCGGGCGGCAAATCTTAAAAGGCTATGTTCAAAAAGTACTAAAAGATTTGGACCCGCGAGAGCAAAAGATTTTGAAAATGCGGTTTGGTCTGGATGACGGGGTAACACATACGTTGGAAGAGGTAGGAAAAGAATTTGGTGTGACCCGAGAGCGCATTCGACAAATTGAGTCCAAAGCTTTAGAGCGCATCAAAGAACATGGGGACGTTTCGAAGTTACGAGATTACTAAAATTTAAAGTGTAAAGCGAAAAGTGTAAAGTAAAGAACCTACTTTGCATTTTACGTTTTAAGCTTTACGCTTTTATGAGGATAGCATCCTTGGCGCCTAGCGTCACAGAAATTTTATACGAGTTGGGTGCGCAGGACGAGATTGTATGCTCGACCGTTTTTTGTGATTACCCGGATTCTGCCAGGAAATTACCGAAAGTCGGAAGCTGGACTCATATCAATTTTGAAAAGCTAAAAGGGTTAACTCCGGAAATCGTGTTTACATCCTCCGCGGTACAGGGCAAGCTTACTGGAGAGTTGAGAGATCAAGGGTTTAAAGTTGTAAATATCAATCCGCTGCGACTAAACGATGTTGTGGAATCTTACAATCAAATAGGGGTTTTGGTGGGAAAAAGGGAAGCGGCGGAGAGGTTATCATCTTCGCTTTACCAAAAAATAATGGGTTTTCATTTGCATGCCGCAAACAAAGAACCGGTTCGGGTGTATTGTGAAGAGTGGTCCAATCCACCTATGGTTGCCGGCAACTGGGTGCCTGATTTGGTGGAGTTGGCAGGCGGTCGTGCCATGGCTGAGGCAGGAAAGCTTAGCCGGGAGTTTGATTTTTTAGAAATAAAAGAATTTAATCCTAAGCTGATTGTCTTGCATATCTGCGGGATGGGTACGCGCGTTGATCCACTGTCGGTTGCGCGAAGGGACGGTTGGGAAGAGCTTGAGGCGGTAAAATCTGGACGAATTCAGGTGATTGACGACTCGCATTTAAACCGGCCGACGAGCAGGCTGTTTGAAGGTTTGTATAAGTTAAAAAAGATCATCAACGAAAATCAATCACAAGTATAAAATTAAACGGTTCACTTGAACCGTTTTTTTTGTCATCCAGCAAAAGAGCCCTTCGTTATCCAACTCTTCTGGCGCGGAGAGATGTCCGACTTGTATTTTAGGTTTCCTACTTTCCAAACTGAAGCGCAACTGATTCAAGGCTTCATGCCTTTAACAAAGACCTCGTAAGGGGTAAGATAGTTAAGTCGTTTTCTTGGACGGTGATTAAGTTCCCTGACAGCCAGGTCAACGTCCTTTTGGGTAATTGTAGCAAAGGGCGAGTCTTTAGGAAAATATTGCCTTAAGAGGCCGTTAAAGTTTTCATTGCTGCCGCGCTCCCAGCTGTGGTAGGGGTAGGCAAAGAAAATTTTTATACCCGTTTCCCTTTCCATTAATTCATATTCAGAAAATTCAACGCCGTTGTCAAAAGTTTCTGTTTTCTTTTTGTCTTCCGGTATCCGCGCAAAGCTCTGCGCGGTTTTTTGTTTTAAATTTTCCGCCGTCGCGTGGTCAAGCTTGTCTCCTATGCCATAACCAGAAACTCTTTCCACGTGGGTGGCTATGCCGGTGGTCTTTTCTTTGCCCTTGATGGTATCGCCTTCCCAATGGCCGATTTTTGTTCTTAGTTCAATATTAGCCGGCCTTTCATCAATTCTGCGCTTTTTAGCCTGTTCCCGTGTGTATTCGCGCTCTTTAGTGCCATGCCTTCTTCTGCACCTTCCTTTCTTTTGCCTTAAATATATCTTCCATTCGGGAGCGTAATCATAAATGTAGCTATATACTGTTTCGTGGACCACGTAGTCTTTACCTTGCCTTTTTCTCCTGCCCGCGATTTGTTCCGGAGGCTTCTTTTTTCTAAGTAGCGATAATACCGCCCGCCGAAGCTTTTTGTCCTTAATCAGTTTGCGGCTGGAGCGCTTGCCTGTCTTTCTGCGGCGGCGCGATGCTTTGTCCGCCAGCCCCGCGGTGTATTTTCCTTTTGAGTTTTTGTTGCGGCTGATTTCCCGGCTCAGGGCGGACTCATCTTTAGAAAGCCTTTCTGCTATGTCCTTTTGACTCATACCGATCTCCAGCCAGGACTGTATCTTAAACCTCTGTTCTTTGGTAATATGCGAGTAGGCCATCGTAAATGTAGGTTAAGGGTT
>PFAJ01000001.1 GCA_002773695.1 Candidatus Doudnabacteria bacterium CG10_big_fil_rev_8_21_14_0_10_41_10
CAACCAACAAAGAAAACACCTTGGATTGGGACTGCTAACTCCTGCTCAAGCATTGCAAAAGTGTTTCCAAGGTTAAGTCGTTTGGACGGCAGAGCTCTTGGGGTATACTAGGACAGTTGGAACAGGCTTCAGTGTTTTAAGCAAGTAATAAGTATTGGGCGAAATAAAGATTTCCAGTGAGGAGAATTTCTGGTTTTAATATTTTTGAGATAAAATCAGGTATAGAAATAACATAAATTTTAGCTAATCAGTTTTATCAATTTGTTTTACTAATTTTATTTGTTTTACTAATTTCATACCTTAATTTATAATACCCCTGACAGTCTATGTAACGACCGCATCTTTGGGTGGCAGGTTTGATTTGATCAGAGAAACGAAGACAAGAGAATCGAAAAGTTTCTTAAGTGGTAGATTTCATTGGCCAGAAAGTCGAGGATAAAAGAATCGAGATGGCGAAGGACTATTTAAATATATTAAGACCTACGCACTTGGTTCAAATGTAACGGAAACCTTTAGAGCTTGTCCTGAACTAGATTCAGGATTTCCATGTTTGTTACAAGAACGTGGAGGTCTAAAGACCTCCGCTGCATTGAAAAATACAGAAACCGGAGGTTATTCTAACTGAAATGCGTAAGTTCTATATATGTCTAAAACCCTATCAAAAAAGCAACAGAGAGAAAAATATAAAAACACGGCTGAACTTATTCTAAAAATAGTTGGAATGACAGCTTTGGTTGGAAGTGTAATGGTTTTTCCGGGGCTCGCTTACGTGGTAAAGTGGGTGGAAGATTCATTAAAAGACAATTCTCCTAAAACCAGGAGGTCATTTAAACGATTGCAACAACGGGGGATGATTACGCTAAAAAAAGAAGGGAAGAAAATAAGGCTGGTATTGACAGCGAAAGGACGTCGGCAGTTGGCAGAATATCAGCTGAAAAATTTAAAGATAAAGAAACCCGGGCAGTGGGACGGAAAATGGCGATTTGTGATGTTTGATATCCCCGAGCTAACGCGCTATTTACGAAATAATATCAGACGGAAATTGTATGAGTTAGGATTTGTACCGATCCAGAAAAGTGTATTTATTTATCCCTATGCTTGCAAAGAAGTTGTAGATTTTATGAGAGAATATTACAAGTTGGGCGAGGGCCAGCTGTATATATTTGAGGGAAAGGTTTTGGAAGGAGAAACTGCTTTACTCAAACATTTTAAATTATAACAAGGACAGTCTATGTGACGATCGCATCTTTGAGTGGCATGGTGGCTACTTTTAACCTTGGTAATAAATTGGACTAATAACCAATATTGCCTGTGCATTATACTAATATAACTTGCTTAAAATCCTAGTGTGAAGTATTATCTTAAAAGAAAGCACAAACAAGCGCCTCCTTTTATTTAAAGTGCAACCGACTGTAGTAGAGTTAGAAATTACACGCTTGCCACCACCGGTCGGGTAAAGCCCTGCTCTAAAGCAACCACACCATAAGGCTTGGCCGATTTCTTCGTTATTTTTATGCGGTTGGCCTCGACGCAGCTTCAGTACGTCCCTTGGTCAAACCTCGGAAAATGCCTCGAACTCGACCAAATTCGCAAACCCTTAGAGTGTTAAAGGGGTCGCATACCGGGTAAAAGATCCCCTCGAAAGAGTCCGTTTAAAGCTGGATTTTACCGGGCACAAGGTCGTAGAATAGATATTTTCTTTTAAATTTTAAGGGCGTGTGGCGGAACTGGCATACGCGCGTGGCTTAGGACCACGTTCCTTCACCGGATTGAGGGTTCGACTCCCTCCACGCCCATAAGAAATAAAGCGCGGGCTTTTATCTCGTAGTAAGCTATCTGTTTTCAGCGGACAACTTTATTATTTCCGGCAGAATATCCCAGACTTGAAAACTCAGAGATGAATACCAGCCCGTAGCACAAAGAGAATAACTCGATCAAACACGTCTGCGAGCAAATAAACCGCACGCGCGAGCAGACGAAGAGTATTCTCGAAAATTGGGGATGCCAGAGCTTTTTAAAGAGAGGAAAGTTATTGTCGGGTCGACTCTAACCCTCGGCATTTGTTGATTCGTTTTAGATGTTGACTTTATAGGTTTTTTATATTATTATAAATAAGCAAAAATCAGAAATTTAATTATAAATACTTAATGAAAAAGCTTACTCGAAATATTTTAATCGTTTTTTTGGTTTTTTTGTTTATTGCTGGTGTTTTGTCGATTACTTCTGCCGGCGTTGCTCCTGAAGAAATTTCTTTATCAGCGATCGTTGGCCGGATAAATGCCGGCGAAATTGCAACAATCGAAGTTCAGGAAAATGATTTGAATGTTATTTTGAAAGACGGGACCCAATTAAAATCCCGCAAAGAACCCCAGGCCGCACCTTTGGAATCTTTTGCGAATTTAGGTGTTGATCAAGAAAAACTCAAAGAATTAAATATAATCTATAAAGAGCCATCGGCCGGATCGATTTTTCTTTCATCAATTTTACCTTTTTTATTGCCGTTACTTTTGATCGGAGCTTTTATTTATTTTTTAATGAGACAGGTTTCCGGTTCAAATTCCCGCGCTATGATGTTTGGGCAGTCGCAAGCAAAACTCGCGGGGCCGGAAAACATGAAAAAAAAAGTAACTTTTGCCGAAGTAGCCGGGCTGAAAGAATCCAAACAAGAACTTTCCGAAGTTGTTGAATTTTTACGCTACCCGCAAAAGTTTTTAGCGGTGGGCGCGCGGATTCCAAAAGGGGTTTTATTACTTGGCCCTCCGGGATGCGGAAAAACTTTGCTAGCGCGGGCGGTAGCGGGAGAAGCCAACGTTCCATTTTTTTTTATGTCTGGTTCGGAATTTGTAGAAATGTTTGTCGGAGTCGGTGCTTCGCGAGTGCGTGATTTGTTTGTTAAAGCCAAAAAAAGTTCTCCAAGTATTATCTTCATCGATGAAATCGACGCAGTCGGCAGACACCGAGGAGCTGGTCTTGGCGGTGGCCATGATGAACGAGAGCAGACACTGAACCAAATTTTGGTTGAGATGGATGGATTTGATAACGAAACCAATGTCATAATTATCGCGGCAACAAACCGACCGGATGTTTTGGATCCGGCGTTACTTCGACCGGGCCGTTTTGACCGCCGGGTTGTAATTGATTCCCCAGACATCAAAGACCGGGAAGCGATTTTAAAAGTTCATTCTGCAAATAAGCCTTTGGCAAAAACAGTGAATTTGCACGAGATTGCGCAACGTACGCCAGGGTTTACCGGGGCAGATTTAGAGAACCTGGTTAACGAGGCTGCGATTTTGGTGGCCCGAAGGAATAAAAAAGCAATTCACCAAGATGAGCTTGTTGAATCGATTGAAAAAGTGCTCTTGGGACCTGAAAGAAAAGGCCATGTGTTTTCCAAGAAGGAAAAAGAAATCACCGCGCATCATGAAGCGGGGCACGCCTTAGTGGCAGCAATGCTTCCTCACGCTGATCCGGTTCATAAAATTTCTATCATCTCTCGTGGCCGAGCCGGCGGGTATACTTTAAAAGTACCTTCGGAGGACAAGCACCTACATTCCAAGTCGGAATTTTTAGCAGACATCGCCATATCGATGGGTGGAATGGCCGCTGAAAAACTTATTTTTAACGAGCAGACCACCGGCGCCTCAAACGATTTGAAAGTCGCCACTCAGTTGGCTCGCCGGATGGTTACAGCTTACGGGATGAGCGATAAATTAGGCCCAATGACTTTTGGTGATAGCCAAGAAATGGTATTTTTGGGAAAAGAAATCCATGAGCAGAAAAATTATTCTGAAAAAATCGCAAATAAAATTGATGAAGAAGTTTATAAGATTATTGACGAGTCTTCCAAGGTTGCTTTAGAGATTGTAAAAAAATTCAAACATAAATTGGTGGAAATTGCTGAAAAATTGGTTGAGCAAGAAACTATTGAACGACAAGAGTTTGATAGAATGGTGGCAGATATTGTTCCGGAAGAAAAACGGAATTTGTTTATAAAACCGGACAATAAAAAAGCCGTTCCAGACGCGGCTCCGGCTGTTGCCTAGAGATTAAAAGAATTTTTATGCGAGAAAAATTTGGTGGGTCACAAGAGCAAACCGATTGGATCGCTCCTGCTGAATCTCGCGGAGATTCTTACGGGCGAGTTTTTAGACAGACAGAAGAAACATTGTTAGATAAGGCTCGTGGTAAAGCGCGTGAAGTAGCCCGGGTTATGGTTGTTGTTACGGCTTTAACTTTCGTGGCCGGAGTACCAAAAGAGGGGTATGCTTTAAATTTGCCAAATCAACCAGAAAAAACAGCGGATGATTCTCGTCGTGATACCGGTTCTTGGAATAAAAAGGTTGAAGATTTAAAAAAAGAAAATTCCAGGGTGGGAGTTGATGTAGAAACTATTCAAGAAGATGTTAAAAAAGAGGAGAAAAAACCTCAAAAAAAAGGCCGAGTGGAAACAGAATTTGAAAAAATCGCTAAGCGCACGAAGCGCGAAACAGAGAACCGGGCCAAAGCAAGAGAAAGACAAGGCCAAAGAGAAATTCAAAACAAGATTGAAAGAAAAATTGGAAAGGTATTAAGGATACCTCGTTATTAATATGGATAAAAAGTTTGATCTTTTTAAAGACTTGGTTTTAAAATCAGATTTATCGGATGAGGATAAATTTACCTTCGTTATGCTTTTTTCCCGTTCGACCGATGAAGAGCTGGATGTGGTTTTGAAATTGATGAAGGAAGATCTGGACTGGGTAAAGAAAATGTTTAGAAATTATAAAATGAAAATTGAAGCAAAAATTAGTAAAGATAGCAAAAAATGGGATGATATTTTAGCCAGGGAGAAAAAGTTACTAGACACAGTTTAAAATAATTTTATTTGGGCACTTAGCTCAGTTGGTTAGAGCGCCTCCTTGACGTGGAGGAGGTCATAGGTTCGAATCCTATAGTGCCCATGTTAAAAAATTAATTTAAATTCGAGGCGCGCGATTCTAAATACTTATAAGCCTTATAGGTCCTATCAGTCGCATAGGTCTTATAAGCCTTGTAGGTTTTCTGTTTCGTGCTTCGGATCCCTTAAAAAATTTATGCCGAAGGAAATAGAGTTATTTGAAAAACAGCTTTCATTCACATTCAAAAATAAAGATATTATAAAAACCGCGCTCACTCATCGTTCATATTTAAACGAGCATCGGGAATACCACTTGCCTCACAATGAACGACTGGAATTTTTAGGAGACGCGGTTTTAGAGTTAGCGGTTACCGGATATTTATACGACAATTTTCCAAACCCCGAGGGGGAGTTGACCAACTTGCGTTCAGCTTTGGTAAATTATAAAATGTTGTCGAACATTGCCAAATCTTTGGGAATTGGTGATTATTTATTACTTTCCAAAGGCGAATCAAAAGACCAAGGGCGCGCGCGACAAGTGATTTTGGCAAATGCCATGGAGGCGGTTATTGGCGCAATGTATCTTGACGGCGGGTATGATAAAACTCATGAGTTTATAAAAAAACAAGTATTAACGCAATTACCGGAAATTATAGAGAAAGGAAGTTATATTGATCCAAAAAGTAAACTGCAGGAATTGGTTCAAGAAAAATCCGGAATTACTCCGACTTATAAAGTTTTGTCCGAAATCGGCCCTGATCATGACAAAAAATTTACCATGGGAGTTTTTGTGGGAGAACACAATGTGGGTAATGGCGAAGGACCCTCCAAACAAGAGGCAGAACTGGACGCCGCGGACAATGCTTTGAAATTCAGAGAATGGAAAAAATACGTCTAATGTTATTAAATATACTAATGTATCCTAATGATACGAACAAATTCAGAATTTGAACCTCTTAGTATGATTAGCGTCTATTCGATATTAGCTTTGGTACTTGCGTAAGCAAAAAAAATCTGCTATACTAGATATAGAAATCGTTAAAGCTAAATACAAAGGCGCGGAGTTCCGCGTCTTTGTCAATGAATAAGGAAAGTTTCACATTCATTGTTGTTCTAAAATTCTTTTTTTTCTGTTAAAAAACAGAAATTTTTGAGTGAAACAACCGAGGAAGTAATCCGCCTTAGGCGGATGAGAATTCCGATTTGCTTCGGGGTTGAAAGAAAATCAATTTATACTTACCAGGCAAGAAACAAAAATAAATTATAAAAGAATTAGCTATTTTGATTTTTGCATTGTTATTTTGCAAAGTCGTTTTTCCGCCCAAGGCGGATCAGCCTCGGGTTGAGACTTTTAACCTTAACTTTTGACTTTTTTACAGTGTATCTCAAAAAATTAGAAATTCAAGGATTTAAATCTTTTGCCAAAAAAACCACTCTTTTGTTTGATAAAGGGATTATTTCTGTTGTGGGCCCAAACGGATCCGGGAAGTCCAATTTGTCGGATTCTATCCGTTGGGTAATGGGCGAGCAAAGTATGAAAGCGGTTCGCAGTAAAAAAGGTGAAGATGTAATTTTTGCGGGTTCAGATAAAAAAGGGAAACAGGGAATGGCGGAGGTATCGATCACTTTTGACAATAACGATCGCAAAATACCGCTTGATTTTTCAGAAGTGGTAATAACCCGCCGAATTTTTCGCAACGGCGAATCGGAATATCTTATTAACAAACGACCGGTGCGCCTAATGGACATTGTAGAAATTTTAGCGAAATCCGGCTATGGCGGATATTCTTATCATATTATTTCTCAAGGCACTATTGATCAATTAATTTTAGCTGGACCGACCGCGATAAAAACACTTATTGAGGAAGCCTCCGGGGTGAAGCCGTATTATATGAAAAAAGAACGGTCGGTTCGAAAGTTGGATCGTTCGCAGCAGAATCTTATTCAAGTCGCCTCGCTGGTTTCGGAGATCGAACCCCGACTGCGTTCGTTACGGAGGCAAACCAAAAGAATGGAACAACGCGATGAGATTGCGAAAGACTTGTATGATTCTCAAATGCGGTTTTTTTCTTCCCGATTTCACAAGTATAAAAATGAGCTTTCCGAGTTTGATGGGAAGACGGGCTATTTTGATAAAGAGATAAAAACCCTCTTAGAAGAAATCGAAGCATTGACAAAAGTATTGCAGGAAAAAGAAAAGTCTGCCGAAAAAAACGGAAAAGATTATCAGGTGTTGCAAGAGGATTTACGTCGCATGGAGAAAGAAAAAAATAAAATGCAGGAAGATTTAGCTATTGTGCGAGGGCAATTAAAGGTTGGGGCGCCGGGGGCTTCCGCAGATTTACAATCTCTAAATAACAGAAAGCTGGAAATTAGAGCGAAAATGAAAGAGCTTGAAGGTAGAGTAGATACTTTTATCGATCAAATAAGACTTAATGAGAAAAACTTATCCGACCATATAAAGATTTTTGAAAGGACTGGATCAGAGCTTGAAAAAGTAAAAGGGATGTTGGGGAATAAAAAGCCAGAAAATCTCTCTGAAATTAAAACCGAAATAGAAAAAGTTTATTCTCGGTATCAGTCGTTGTTGTATCAAATAAATAATTTGCACAGTGAAGAAGATTTTGACAGCTTGCAAAAAGAAGCGTTATCTTTAGAGCTTTTCTTGGTAAACTTAAAAGACAAGTTGACCAAATTATCTTTTGGTAATGAGGAAAACACGGCTCCCGTTCAGTCGCAGTTAAATGATTTATTTTCACAAAGAGATGAAGTCCAAAAACAACTTTCAAAAATTGAAGTGGAGGTCAGTACCGCAAAGGCTCAAAAAGAATTTTATGATCAGGAATTGGAGGATTTAAAAACGGAGCTTTCTCGGGTTGAGCTAAATATTTTAGATATCAAAGGTGTCAGTTCAGGGAATCCTATGGAGGAGTTAGTGAAGAAAGAAGAGAAATTATCGAACGATCTTCAGAAGTTTCTGAACGAAATTTTTAAGTTTGACATCGAGCTTAAGCGATTTTTAGAAAACGAAATGGCGTTGAAAAAAGAGTTGTTAGAAAAAGAGCGGGAATTGCGGTTAAAACAAGATAATTTGGGAAAGACTAAAGATCAACGGGGTTTGGTGCTGATAGAAAAAGCCCGAGTGGATGCCAATATGGAAACTTTAGTCTTGGAGATAGAAAAGAATTTGGGGCAAGGGGCAACTACGAAAATACAAACTATCGAAGACCAAAACATAGAAGAAGGGCTCGAGCAAAAAATTTATAAGTTGAGAGTACAATTAGAATCGATTGGCTCGGTTGATGATTTAACCATGCAGGAATTCCGAGAAACCGAACAGCGTTATAATTATTTAACAAGTCAATCCGCTGATTTGGAAAAGGCAATAAAAGATTTGAAAGAAGTAGTCGCGGAATTAGAAGCGATAATTAAAAAACAATTCCAAAACGGTTTTGAAAAAATTAATAGTGAATTTTCAGAATATTTCAGAGTTTTGTTTTCCGGCGGCCGGGCAAATATGACTTTGATCAAAGAAAAGAAAGCAATAAAACCACAAGATGAGAACGGAAATGGAAACGGAAATGGCGCAGAAAACGGAGAGGAAGAATTAGACGAAGATTTACCGACTAAAGAGATGCTGACAGGGATTGATATTCGAGTTACTCCTCCGGGAAAAAAATTGGCTTCAATTTCCGCATTATCAGGTGGAGAGCGAGCGCTTACCGCGATCGCCTTGCTTATGGCAATTTTGTCCTCTTTCCCATCTCCATTTTTGGTGCTTGATGAAGTGGATGCAGCGCTCGACGAAGCAAACTCTATTCGTCTTGGAAAAATTTTAGCACGGCTTGCTCACCAAACCCAATTTATAACCATTACTCATAACCGCGAAACCATGCGCCAGTCGAAGGCCTTGTATGGTGTGACTATGGGTGACGATGGAATTTCAAAAGTTTTGTCTATCAAACTCGAGAAAGCAGTGGAGATTGCGGAGTAGTGAGTAGTGGGTAGTTTGTAGTGGGTGGTGAGCAGCGTCCTATCTTGTCATCTTGATGAAAATCAGGATTTTTTATTGCCCTCGAAGATTCCTGATCGTGGTCCGGAATGACAATTTTAAGATAAATTGTTTTTTTACTTGTAGGGATTAGGTTGACCTACAAGTTTTTTTGAAATAAAAAAGCCCAGACGTTGTTCGTCCGAGCGGCTGTAAAGGCGATGTCCAGATGTGTCTCTAGTCTTTTGAGTGCGAAAGATGAGTTCTTAATCGAGTGAGAATATTGTCCACGACAAGATTTATTTGCTCCTCGG
>PFAJ01000053.1 GCA_002773695.1 Candidatus Doudnabacteria bacterium CG10_big_fil_rev_8_21_14_0_10_41_10
ATTATCCCCAGCCCACAGGCCATTGCTAATCTCCTCTCGCTCCTCCAAGGTTAAACGACTGTATTTTTTCATAATTACAAAACCTTAATGTTCTTAAAATCATTTTAAGGTTTTGCGTTAGTGATTTGAACTCAGGAACTGCCTTTGACAAATATCACATGATATGGTATTATCGTTATCAAAAGGAGGAGTGATATGAAAAAAAACGAATGGGTCAAGCCAGCTTCCATGTCTCCCTTGTCTTTCGCTGACTACTTGGGAGACACTTTAGGACAAGAGGCGATAGAGTTAGGGAATTGCCTACGTCCTGTTTTCATAAGAGGCAGACCCTCAGCCGTAGTTACAAAGTCTCTTCGTAAACTTTTCATAAACGGCTTCAAGCGTCCCGACCCACTGAGGACGATAGGAAACTTCAGATACCGCATCGTGGAAGCTCCCGACGCCGCCCTTAGAACAGCTTCGACGGTGTTAGCTTTGGCATTTGAGCTGGAGTTAGAACTTGAACCTCGATACTGTAAAGATGGGGTCAAGGGACAATACCGGTTTCGATTTATCATCAAAGCAAACCGGATTTCGCTCAAAAAGGACTACAACAGACCTCCGTCGCTTGTAGAAATTCGAACGAGTTCTGACCACTCGGTGAACTACAAGGTCAAAAGAGAGGTGAAAACTTACGCTGACGAAGTCCGTGTTGCCTCGGAAGCTGTCTGGGAAGACTTTACAAGAGGTGGATTGCTCACCACCGTAAGTGGTGGTCTGCCCGGCCTGGGTAAAAGGAGATAAATCTTTGCCACGTCGCGGCTTTTTTTTTATATCGAAATTTTGTCAAAATCCCCATAGAATTATCGAACCCTGCAAACACTGCAGCCCAATCAAAAGTACGATAATCGTTCCATACTCTGAATTACGAAATGCAAAGTTTTATTCTTCAAGTAGAGGCGAGAAGATAAAATTTTGTTTATTTTGTAGCTTTGAGTTCTCGACCGATTCGACAAGCTCACGGTGGTTAGGTGGTTGCGAAGTCGAACCGCAAACTCGAACAATATTGAGTTTCTCAACTCAAAGTCCGTAAGCTCCACCGCTTCGTCCCCTGCGGGAGCTTCGCAGTGCGCGGCGCTTTATAAAATGAAAAAAGAAGCGCGGTCTTCTGGCTTATCTCATAGCGTAATCACTTAGAAGAAACAAACTTATCTAAAGATCTCCCGAAGGGAGACAATCCGGGGCTTATCAACAATCTTAGACAACTAAGCGGTTTTAGGATTGCCTGAGATTGGTGGCCAACTGATAGGTGTATTTCGTAATTGAGAGTATGGGATTACCGTGTGGAATTGTAGAATTGGAAAATATCCTTACTATGTTATAATAAACTGAAAAATCCAAAAATTGGAGGTCTCATGTCAATTGAAATCAGCTCGACAGTGTTATTTTTTTCTGGAATTTTGGCAATGTACTTTGATTATGTCGGGGAAGAAGGAAAAGTCTCGGTAACTTCGAGTAGAAAAACCATTGGGTGGGTGACGCTTATTAACGGCGGTTTGGGCTTGAACCGCTGTTTCTATAACAACATCGGTGGCACCTATCAGTTATTTTGGCTAATCTTCATCCTCGCCGGAATACACATAATCATTCGCTACAAATACTGACTCATTAGCTTGCCTTACACGGCCGGCTTTTTTTGTCTTGCAGATTAAACTTAAACATGTCCAAACAACGATAACAATTTACGGTCGTTATTTTATATCATATATAAAACATATTTAAAGCCCCGCGATCCTCTCTCGCTTGAATATATTTTTTAGCAAGAAACTTTTCTCACCACTTGTTATAATAAGACGATTGGAAATGGAGGAACAAATGAAGTTGCTTGTATTCTTTTGAGAAGCGAAAAATCCGGTTGTTATCCATGTTACTGGAATATTAGTAGTTGTGATTATGGTAAGTAGTCTATTCATAGCCTACTCCCACCGCCAAAAAGTCACACGCGCTGATACCGGCCGCTATAACATTGTGGTCATTAACAAAAGCCAAATCGATCTTGGCAATACGGATATTACATTTTACAAACTCCCGGCGGGAAGACTACCCGAATACAAAAAGGAACGGATAGTCGGGTTATTGAAAATTCCGATGGGTCTAGTAAACAGGTAGCCGATGACAGTTCAATTGTCCGAATCGCCGTTCGGCGGGAAAACAGACTGCTTGATTGTCGCCAAAGTCTCGCTTAACAAAAAACATTGGCCACATCCTTTTTTTATTCAGCTTCCTTTTTCACAAGGCACAAACACCTTTGAGATTGATGCTGTTCGGACACAACTCGCCACCAAAGAAGTAGTTATTCCATTCTTTGTCCACAAAGGGAACAAATATCGATCTACCAGCCTTGAAGACATCCTAAAAGGACACTGACACCCGACGGTTCGCTCGTTGGGATTTTTTTCCAAAAAAAGCCTCCCGATAAACTTTTTTTTTAACAAAAACCAAACCTTTAACAGTATAATTTGTACCTATAGATAATTATTGCCATGTATAAATAAACAAACTCACAAAAAAAACTTTCATGAGGCGAGTGTCACCCTTGTTCAGCGCCTATACCAAAAGGCCCGCTTCACAGCGGACCTTTTTACTACACACCGTTTACCGAGGTATGGTACTTATTTTATAATTTTGGTGACAACACCAGCACCCACTGTATGACCGCCTTCGCGGATCGCGAATTTCATCTTTTCCTCCAAAGCGATTGGAGTAATAAGTTTGATGGTTACATTTACAGTGTCACCAGGCATTACCATTTCAGTACCTTCTGGCAAGATTACATCTCCGGTTACGTCAGTTGTTCGGATGTAAAATTGTGGTTTGTAGCCGGTAAAAAATGGAGTATGTCGTCCACCTTCATCTTTGCTTAAAACATACACTTCAGCAGTAAATTCGGTATGAGGAGTAATCGTTCCCGGTTTTGCCAAAACCTGCCCTCGTTCCACTTCGTTTTTCTTGGTTCCACGAAGCAAAATCCCAGCGTTGTCTCCGGCTTGACCTTGATCCAACTCTTTGTTGAACATCTCAATGCCGGTAACGACAGATTTAGCGGTTTCTTTAATACCAACGATTTCTACTTCATCGTTGAGTTTAATAATCCCTCGTTCAATACGTCCGGTAACAACTGTTCCCCGGCCTTCAATAGTGAAGATGTCTTCAATAGGCATTAAGTAAGGTTGATTGGTTGGACGTTTTGGCTCGGGTATAAATTCATCTACCGCCTTCATCAATTCTTCGATTTGTTTTCCTGCTTCGGCGTCGCCTTCCATTGCCTTTAAAGCGGAACCGCGAATGATTGGAGTATCTTTTCCGGGAAATTCGTATTTATCCAATAGTTCTCGAACCTCTTCTTCTACCAAGTCGATAAGTTCTTTATCGTCTACTGTGTCTACTTTGTTTAAAAAGACCACAATTTTTGGCACACCTACTTGGCGGGCAAGCAAGATATGCTCTCGGGTTTGAGGCATCGGACCGTCAGCGGCGGAAACCACCAAAATAGCTCCGTCCATCTGGGCGGCGCCGGTGATCATATTTTTGATATAGTCGGCGTGACCCGGCGCATCGATGTGCGCGTAGTGACGCTTTTCAGTTTCGTACTCAACGTGAGACACGTTGATGGTGATTCCGCGCTCCTTTTCCTCCGGAGCGTTGTCGATGGAATCAAAGTTCCGCTCTTTGGCAAAACCCTTCTTGGCCAATACTTTGGTAATGGCGGAAGTCAAAGTGGTTTTTCCATGGTCCACGTGACCAATAGTGCCGATATTCAAGTGCGGTTTTGTTCGTGAAAATTTTTCTGCCATATTTTTGGAAAAATTTGATTAATTATTCTCAGCCTCTTTTTTCGTATTGAGCTGTAGCTGTAGCGGAAACCTTCAGGTTTCCAGATGGAAGTTTAAAAACTTCCGCTACGTTTACATTTATGTCCATCTCAAATCCGCAAAAGACAAATTAATTATTTTAGTTTTGTCATCCCTACCAAAATGCCCACCTCGACTCGCCGTCTGTGATGAGGCGGGGAGGGCATTCCTTCCCCATCGACTCAAAGTCAACTCTTCGACGAAGTTTACCCTTGAAGCGAAATCGAAGGCTCGGGATGACAAAATGCATATTCGTAAGATTTATTATAAAGGATTGTCACTCCCAAGTCAAATCCACCATTTCCAACTACTCCTCAATCGACTCGATATACAAATGATCGGAAAATTTCTTGGTTGAAAATGAAGGTATTTCAGAGGCTGTATACAACTCCTCATCAACGGATTCAATATCCCCTGTTTCATCTTTTTGAATATCGATAATTTGCTTATTGAGGGATTCGGTTTGCTCGGCCAGAGATTCAAGTTTCTGCGAGAGTCGGTCGAAATGGTCTCCGGATTTTAGCTTTTCGTATTCTTCTATTGACATCACGACCAATTGCGCATCACCGTTTTGATCCACCACAAAAACTTTTCCGTTTTCTTCTTTTGCCAGTTTAATAATTTTTTCTAATTTTTTCATCATATTATTATCATCGCGAGAAGCGTCAACGACATAGCGATCCCGAAATTAGATGGGATTGCTTCTCTTCGCTCGCAATGACAGAAAATAGTTTCCTACAAGCTAAAAAGTTAACAGTTTTTTACTTATGCCCAACCCGAACTTTACCAACCCCTTCAACAATCTTTTCTTGAACATTTTTAGGCACCTTTTCATAGTGATCAAATTCCATGGTAAAAATCGCTTGGCCTTGGGTCATAGATCGAACTTGTGTCGAATAACCAAACATTTCAGCTAAAGGAACTTTCGCATCAACAACCTTGCGGCCATTTTGGTCTTCCATACTTTCAATTCTTGCACGCTTTGAATTGAGATCCCCGGTTACGGTTCCCATAAACTCTTCCGGCATAATTACTTCCAATTTCATAATTGGTTCGAGCAAAACCGGGCCACCTCTGCGAATTCCATCGGCAAACGCTTTACTTGCCGCAATTTTAAAAGCGATTTCGGAGGAGTCTACTTCGTGGAAAGAACCATCATACAAAGTAACTTTGACATCCACCACAGGGTAGCCTGCCAAAACCCCAGACTGCGCCGTTTCCAAAACTCCTTTTTGTACTGCTGGAATATATTCTTTGGGGATAGTACCGCCAACCACCTCGTTGATAAATTCGTTTCCTTTCTCTTTATCATCCTGGGGTTCCAAACGTAAATAAACATGTCCATACTGACCACGACCTCCGGACTGACGGATGTATTTATTTTCCACTTCAATTTTCTGTGTAAGTGTTTCTTTGTAAGCAACTTGCGGCGCGCCGGTCGTGGCTTCCACTTTAAATTCCCGTTTCATCCGATCTACTAAAATTTCCAAATGCAACTCGCCCATTCCGGAAATAATCGTCTGCCCAGTTTCCTCATCGCCACGAATCTTAAACGTCGGGTCTTCTTCGGCAAGTTTGTTCAATGCGATTCCCATCTTTTCTTGGTCAGCTTTGGTTTTTGGCTCGATAGCAATGGAAATAACCGGTTCCGGAAAAATAATTTTTTCCAGGATTAACGGGGCATCTTCGTCACAAAGAGTGTCTCCGGTAATAGTATCTTTCGGGCCAACCAAAGCGGCAATTTCTCCGGCATATACCTCTTTTACTTCTTCACGTTTATCAGCGTGCAATCGCACAATTCTCCCCACTCTTTCTTTTTTATTATTTCGGGTATTCAGTACATAGCTTCCGGTTTTAAATACCCCGGAATATACCCGGAAAAAAGCTAATTTTCCGACAAATGGATCTGTCGCGATTTTGAAAGCAATAGCCGCCAACGGGCCTTCGTCAGTAGGCTTCAGAAGCATTTCTGAACCGTCTTCTGCGTTATTGGCTTTCACAGGCGGCAAATCGGTAGGCGCCGGGAGATAAGTAGTGACAGCATCGAGCAAAGTTTGCACTATTACACCCCGACCGTCGCCGCCAAATACCGGGAAAAAATCAGCGGTTAAAGTACTCTTTCGAATACCTTCCACCAACTCTTCTTTTGTTAATCCCTCACCGGCCAAATATTTTTCCATCAATGAATCATCCGCTTCAACGACTTTTTCTATCAGCTTGTCGCGGTACTCTTGAACTATTTCTTTCATGTCAGCCGGAATCTCTCCCTCAATCAATTTCTTGTCTTTAAAATCTGTATACGTGTAAGCTTTCATTTTTACCAAATCCACAACGCCGTTAATATCTTTTTCATGGCCGATTGGCAACTGTACCGGAAGTGCGTTTTTGGACAATCGTTTATGAATAGATTCCAAACTTTTATAAAAATCTCCGCCGGTTTGGTTGATTTTATTTATAAAACACATCCGGGGGACGTTATATTTGGTGGCCTGGTGCCATACGGTTTCCGACTGCGGCTCCACACCCATCTTGCCGTCGAACACGGTGATGGCGCCGTCTAGAACGCGCAAAGATCGCTCAACCTCTACGGTAAAATCCACGTGGCCGGGGGTATCGATAATATTTATCCGATGATCTTTCCAAAAACAAGTTGTGGCGGCGGAGGTAATAGTAATTCCCCGCTCGCGCTCCTGCTCCATCCAGTCCATCTGGGTATCTCCCTCGTGCACTGAACCGATTTTATGAATTCGTCCGGTGGTATACAAAATCGCCTCGGTCGTAGTGGTTTTACCGGCGTCGATGTGAGCGATAATGCCGATATTTCTTGTTTTTTCTAGCGAGTATTCTCGTGGCATTCTATTTTTTCATCCCGGACCCCGATCCGGGATCTAGGTTCATTAATTTAAAATTTAATATGAGGAATCCCTCGACTCCTTTGATATAAAGTCAGAATCGCTCGGGATTACAGCTAAAGCTGTTATTTTTTCTTCTTTCCAAATCTTGCAAAGTGAGCAAACGCTTTGTTGGCCTCGGCCATGCGGTGGGTGTCTTCTTTTTTCTTAAACGCCGCGCCCTGTTTATTATACGCTTCCATCAATTCTTCTGCCAAACGCACATGCATTGGTTTTCCTTTTTTCGATCGAGCGGCCGTAATCAACCAGCGCATTCCCAAAGTGGTTCGTCGAGGCTCAAACACTTCCATCGGCACTTGGTAGTTTGCGCCACCGACTCGTCGGCCTTTGATTTCTACTAAAGGAGAAATATTTTTCAGCGCGGCATCGAAAATCTGCCGAGGTTCAGTTTTCATTTTTTCTTTAATATAGTCAAAAGACGTATAAACAATCTTTTGCGCGACCGATTTCTTCCCACGCTCCATTATGTAATTAATAAGCTTGGCTACTTTTACATTGTTGTAGCGTGGGTCTGGAGCAATTTTGTGTCTTTTATACGATCTTGCTTTTCTTGGCATAAAAATAGTTATTGTGTGTCTTCGACTAGCTTAGAAAATAATACTTCCTATAGCGGAGTCGAGGGGTTATATTATTCTTTAGGTCTCTTGGCTCCATACTTGCTCCGGCTTCGTCTTCGGTTTTCAACGCCAGCCGTATCGAGCTTTCCTCGGACAATATGATACCTCACGCCAGGCAAATCCTTTACCCGGCCGCCACGAATCATTACAACGGAGTGTTCTTGCAAGTTATGACCAACTCCCGGGATGTAGGCAGAAACCTCCATCCCATTGGTCAACCGGACACGGGCGACTTTTCGCAAAGCCGAGTTTGGTTTTTTTGGAGTCACCGTGCTTACCTTGATACAAACTCCTCGTTTAAAAGGTGAACCTTTTGGTAAATCAACCGGTTTTTGTTTAATCAAATTCAGCGCCTGCGCTAATGCTGGCACTTTCGACTTTTTCTTAATCTGTATTCGCCCTTTACGGACTAGTTGGTTGATTGTTGGCATATACTCAATTTTCAATTTATAATTTTCAATTTTTCGGCCCCAGGCCGATCCGCCTTGGGCGAACAATTTTTAAACTTAGACTAAGCAAAATAAAAACTGACGAAAGTCAGTACTTTCTCACTCGCAGTTTTGGTACCTTGCCCGCCTTAGGCGGGGTCATCAGAAACCAGTTGATGTGACCCATCCTCTCCTTTTCAAGGAGGAATCTTTCGAGTTTGTCAAGAGATAGGGTAATCCTTCCCAAATATTGCGACCTGTTTTGGTAATTCTTACTTATTGTTTATTGTTCGAGTTCGTCGAAAACTTCTTGACTTCGCCTGCGCTTTACTCGAAACATAAAGTAAGGGCTTCTATTCAGTTTACAAGTATTATAGCGTAATGCTAGAATGTGTCAACATGTAGGAGGTTTCATGATTCCAAAAACCAGATCCGAGAAAAAAATGGAACAGCGGCTCAGAAAAAAATTCCCGGAGTCGATTCCGACGGAAGTTGCTGTACAAATCGTCTTATTGGAACGACAAATCGGGGTTTGATTATATCGCGCGGAGACAGCAACAACCGTCGATGAAAAGTTAGTGGTGTTGGCAGAGATGAGGGGCTACCACGGACTCGATGCAAGTCCTTTCATTTCACTCTCCATCGCTGGCTTAGATCCAAACGAAAAGTAACCTCTCTCCTTCCCCCTACTTAGGCCAAGCTCTCAACGAGCTGGCTTTTTTATTACAAAAATCACAAATGGGAAGTGAGGGAATCTTTTTTATCATAACCATAAATAATGATCCCTAAAGTTTGCCGCGGGGTATTCTGCCGGAAATAATAAAGCTTAAAAAAACTTCACTCCTACAAATAGTTGCATTCCCAAATTTAATACCGGCAGGAGTACTCTTTCAAACATCCCGGTGAACAGAAAAAAAATAATCAATAAAAATCCGTATCGCTCTAAAGACATAAACATCGGTAGATATTTATCTGCCAAAACTGAAGCTACAATTTTTGATCCGTCCAACGGAGGAATGGGAATCAAGTTAAAAATCGCGAGTACTAAATTCAAAACCACTACCTGCAATAAAAAAGCTCCGCCGGCGCTACCAAGCTCTATCAAGCCAAACCGCAACGGGATAGCACAAGTCGCCGCCAAAATTATATTGGAAGCGGGTCCCGCCAAGGCGACAAAAGCCATATCTCTTTTAGGGTTGCGCAGGTTGTAATAATTCACCGGCACAGGTTTTGCCGCGCCAAATAAAACTGGTGATTGTATTAGCAATAAAAAAAGCGGTAGTAAAATCGACCCAAATAAATCAATGTGCGGGATAGGATTTAGGGTTAACCGGCCGGCATAACGCGCAGTCGAGTCGCCAAATTTTTCTGCCACTACCCCATGAGACACCTCGTGAACGACAACAGAAAACAACAATATGATTAGAAATAATACTATTTCCATAAACTAATTTACTTTTTTCTCTCCAGAAACAGAAGATTTTAATAATGATGAAGTGATCTTGTCGAGAGAATACCTGTCTTCTATGAATTCTTTTTTTTCCTCCGGCAACGCGGTGTAACTTTCAGCCAATTTTTTCACTTCAACCAATAACCTGTCGGCTTCCTCGATTTGAGCATTCTCTCGTAACCCTTGAATTTTATAACTATAGACCGAAATTTTTTCAAACTCGCTCCGCACTTCCGAGGCCCAGACGTCTGTCGTAGTTATGAGTTTATTGAACATATTATTCCTTACCAAAAATTCCGCGTAATTCTTTTGTGATTGCGACCAAAAATAATAGTCTATCCCATGAAAATATTCTATCTCCTCTATTCTAACATCAATCACAAAATCCAACTCTTTGGCCTGTTCACCCAAATCCGCAAGCTTCTCACTATATTGATATACTGGTCTTGGAAGCTCATCCAGCATTAACACCTTTAAACCCTCATCAACACACTGGGCTGCTATTTTTAGATCTCCGGTTTTTTTATAATGTTCCACCAAATAATCAGTGCTATCCTCAAAAATATGGAGCGCCTGCAATGACAGCTCGCTGTCGGTCCCAACTCCGGCCTCCATTGAATTTCTCCATACCCTTTTTAAAAGTTCGATATCAGCCGGGGACAATTCCTCGTCTGAGGCACGATGGCTTTCTTCGAATTTTTGTAAATCCATTTCGGCTAAACTGCGAAGTAAAGCACGGTTTTCCATTTCACCCATATCAAGCTCAAGAAGTTTTTCATAAATCTTTCCAAGCTCGTCACGTGAAAAAAACGAATCTTGTAGATTTTGGTGAATACTGGGGTGATCTGCGTCTCTTGCCTCCAGATTGTCAAAAAAAGTATTATCTGAATCATCCCGAGTGGCGTCTGTATATCCCATCACCACCGAACTCTCTGTTCCTTTTGGATTTAAATAATAAACATTCCAGGAATGCATTACATCAAATGACTGGACCTCGTCAATCGCCATGCCTTGGCAATTTGGAACCAAATTTTTTTCAATTAATATCTCACCGATTTTTTCAACCAAAGCCGCGTAATGTCTACAAACCCCCTTTCCGTATTCGGAATACATTTCATCCAAAGGCATCTTGGAAATTTTTAAATTCTCCGCTATTGCCTTTTCCGTATATCTGCCAGAATCGTCCTCTTCCTGCGACTCTTGGTCGTATGTCAGTTTCTCTTCAACCATCACGTTAATCAATTTTACAAACTCAACCGGGCTAAGCTGTTCTAAATCTTTTTTAAAAATCTCCTGACTAATCTTTTTCCCATCGTCTACAACAACTTCTTCAAATTTTTCTTCTTCGGCCAGCTGATATTCCACTCCTTCGGATTTCATGTCCAGAGCCCGCATCTGTTCAAACATATAATTTTCGTTGTTGTCAGTTTGATATTTGTCCAGCTCATCATAAGGCACGATTGAAATATTATCCCCTGTGTCTGTTCTTAAAATTTTTATCGTATCTCTTTGTTCATTTATTGATACTTCATAGTCATAATTTTCTGCTGCGACTGCTTTTGACCCTAGAGCTAAAAATCCGACTCCTATCGCGGTCATGCCAAACGCCAATTTCCCTGAAACCTCCGAGGCTTTCTCAATAAGCCTATCTCTTTCCACACTGGAAATGCGAGCGGAGAATCTTTCCAAAAGCCTTCTTACTTTATCCTTTACCGCTTCGCGAGCCTTTTCGCTTGTAGCGGATATTAGTTTAGCATACGGTGAGGATTTTTTATCCGCAAGATGATCATGGAGAGCCTTTACTCCAGCCTCCGACGTAACATCCATTTTCGGCATAGGAAAAGCCCCTAGTTGCCTTTCCAGTTTCAAAACCAAAACACTCAAAACACCTTTCTGAACATTTGTGAAAATATCTAAAGACCCCTCTTTTATCTCACTATGAATCTGCGAAAGGCCGGCCCGAATACTTGCGATGTCAATCGACCTATCGGCTAGTTCTTGTGGGGTTTTTACGGATTCAAATCCTTCAATAGCATCAGCACCATCGATCATCATCTGCTTCAACTTTTCCTGAAATTGCGTAGGGATATGCTCAGTTTCTAAATACTTTTCCAAAAGCGCTATTGTTAGATCAAACCCTTCTCTCGACATTTTTTTTAAAACAGACTCGTCTTCCTTTATCGTCCTCCCTGCTATTTCTGGAGTATTCATTGTGGAAAAACCTTCTCCTAAACTCATATTATTTTTACCCCTTATAAACAAGACCCAAAAAGCGAGGAATAAGAGTCTTGACCAGATCCTAATAATCAGTTAAGCTACTTTTATATATTAACAAAATCAATCTGAAATGAGAAATTGTACAATCTGCGAAAAAGGATATAAAAAAGGCAATTCAAAGTCTCACTCCCAACAAACCACTATCAGAAGGTTGGGTGTGAATTTGCAGTGGCTGAATTTGCCTGGTGGAAAAAGAGTAAAAGCTTGTGCCAGATGTATAAAATCCGTGTCGCGAGGGAAGTTAAAAGTATAAATATCAAACCAAATACTTACAAACAAAATTCTGGAACTAGTTCCAGTATTTTTTCTACCACTTTTTCCTATCCACCTTTTAAACTTCCACTCCTTTTTTTACTTTACCAACTATAGTTTCATAGTACGTACTATAAAACTATAGCCGAAAAATAAACGGCAAAAAAATATAAGCAAAACTATAACAATTTTTTCAGTTGCCTATAAAGCGGAGGTTTAATGCTCGATTTGCGGAGTGTTTGCAGTACCCTTTTCATTTGTTGTTTCTGTTTTTTCGAAGAAGATGCCACTATTTCTTCAATCAACAATTCCGGCCAAAAATATGCAGGGTATTTTCTTTTAAACGAATCCCATTCCCTGCGCTGTTTCAGAGGTTTAATTTCCACGTCACCGATCCTCGAGACAACCATCCTAAAACCCTCACCGGAGGAATCTAACCAAACCGCGACCCGGGCAATAGTGCTCTGACTAACTTTTAAAGCCCGTCAAATTTGAAAATAAGTCATTCCGTTTATCAAGGATTTTGCTATTTGGAGTCTTATTGCCAGCATTTCCAATTCTTTAGGGCCCAAAAGATCTTTAAGAAACTCTGCCGACTCGCCGGGTTTTTTAATCTCAACAAGCGCCTGACAAAATTCCAAAAGCAAACGATCTCTCTCATTATCATCAATTTTTCTCCTTGGATACTTTACCATACACCACTCTTCATTCTTCGGTCTATAGTATCATGGTACGTACCATGATACTATAGAAGTAAATAATTAAAATCGGAAAAATTATCTCAACGAGTTAACTGAACAAATTTTACAATGCTCTAGATCTTATCAAAGCCAGCGCCCCATAAAGCCCGCCAAAATCACCGAGCGCGGCTCTTTTAATTTCCGGATGACGAGGAAAAATTTTTAAAACTTTTTTAAGTTCTTTTTTTACTTGAAGGATGGAAATCTTGTTCATAACGCTCCCCCCAAAAACAATAACTTCCGGGGACCAATGAACAATTGTATTGTTCAATCCAACGGCTAAAGCCATTGTCGCGTTTTTCCAGACTTTTTGTGATGTGATATCTTCCGGCGCTTTCCCAAACCGCGACTTAAGTTCATTGCCGCCAATATGCCATTGCAAACTTTTACTATTGATCAATTGAAATCCTACTTCGAATCCAAACGCGCTTGGATCAATTTTCCCGTTTACGATCCTTACGCCGTTCACTCCGGTGCTAAGGGTGTAATAAACAACAATAGATTTTCCTTTACCCGCGCCATGCACAGCCTCTCCCAAACCGACAACTGCCGCGTCATTCTCTAAGATCACTTTTGTTTTAAGTATTTTTTGTAACGATTCAACTAACGGCTTGCCACTCCAACCCGGGAGATTTGGAGTGTTTATTGTCATTGTTTTTTTCGTGTTCAGTGGCCCGGCGATCCCGCCGGCAGCGGCCAAAATTTTTCCGCCACAAAGTTTTTTGGCTTCCGATACTATCAAGTTTAGCCCGTCAGAGAATTTTTTTGGGGTTTTAAAAATTACCGGCTTGCCAAAAGTCTGACCATTTTTAGAAACTGCCAAGCGAATTTTCGACGCTCCGATATCAAACAGCAAATAAGTGCCCTTCATTTGGTTTTAGAGTTAATTCTTTTAAATTAATCTTTGTTCCCTCTTTAATATCCAAGCCGGTATTCAAGACAAATTTTGCAATAGGAATTTTAAAAGAAACTAATTGTAGTTTATCAGAAAAATTTAGAACGACAAGCATTTTTTCTTCGCGGCTTTCTCTTTTAAAAACATACACCTGATTGTTTCCGGAATCCAATGGCACATATTTGCCCGCCAAAAGTGCCGGTGAGGATTTTCGAAAATGAATAAGCGTCTTATACAAATTAAGTAGAGATTTTTTGTCGGAAGATTCTACTTTGACGTTTGTTTTTTTGAATTCCTTTTCAACAGGTAGCCACGGTTTTCCGGTTGTAAATCCGGCATTTTTTGTGTCATCCCATTGCATCGGCGAACGTTCAGGATCCCTGCCCAAACCTAACCCCGGAACATTTCTTGCAAACGGGTCTAGACAGTCATCCATAGAAATATCAATCCCTTCCATGCCCAACTCGTCTCCATAATAAATCAAAGGCATCCCCCGTAGAGTCATCAACAACATAGCAACAATTCTTGCTCTTTGCCGGCCCAATCTATGCGCGATTCTTGGCCGATCATGATTGCCCATTACGTAGTTTGGCCACTGCGACGGGCTGAGTGATTTTTCAAACTCATCAATAAATTTTTTGTACTCCGTGGCCATCCATGGAGTAGTTATTAAATTGAAATTAAAAGGCGCGTGTAAGTTGTTTTCGCAAGCCTGATACATTTTTTGCATCTCTGGTAAATCCAAATACGCTTCGCTGACTAAAAATTTATTGTGATGCGCGCCCAATAAATTACAAAAAGCTTTTATGTTATCCAAAGTCGGCTCATGATCTTGACTGTTCACATGCAAAAACTGATCATACGGATCGTCCGACCCTGGCGCGTAATTTGGATTTTTTGGATCATCTTTGAAATCTTTATCTTTTATCAAATGATAAACCGCGTCAGTCCGGAACCCGTCTACCCCAAAATCCAACCAAAAATCCAAAACTCCCAGCATTGCAGTTCTCACTTTTTCATTCCGCCAATTCAAATCTGCCTGCTGTTTCAAAAAACTATGCATATAATACTGTCCAGTGGTTTTATCGAACTCCCAAGCCGATCCACCAAAAACCGATAGCCAGTTATTTGGAGGCTTATCTTTTCCCCCATCTCGCCAAATATACCAATCACGCTTGGGGTTATTTTTGGATAATCGCGATTCTTTAAACCATTTATGCTCAACGGAGGTATGATTAGGAACAAAATCCATGATTATTTTTATACCCCTACTATGAGCTTCGTCAAGTAACTTTTTAAAAATTTTCAAATCCCCGAAAATTGGATCAATAACGCGATAATCAGAAATATCATAACCGAAATCCGCCTGAGGAGATTGGTAAATTGGTGACAACCAAATCGCCTCTATCCCAAGTGAATTTTTTGTTCCGTCATTTAGATAATCCAGTTTATTAATAATACCTAGGAGATCACCGATACCATCCTTGTTAGTGTCTTTAAAACTTCGAGGATAAATCTGATACAGCACCGCTTGTCGCGACCAATTTTTTTTTAAATTGTGCTTTTTTTGCAAACTGTCTTTTATCTGCATTATATTAGCCCTTTAAATTCTTCTACCATTGGGACCTGCTCTGACTCCAAATCGTACAACACTGCGATATGCAAGGCTGTCCAATCAGCCAAAATTAACGAGTTAAATATTTTTTCCATTTTTGTTTCTCCGGAAAGTTCTAACGATTCTACGGAAAAACCTCGATCGCGATATAGTTTTTCAGTAACCTCCATCCTTTTTATGTTTTGTGGGTGATCAGTTTTATCTTTTATAAAAATAAAATGGAAAGGTTTCGATAAATGGGCGGATTTTTCTTTTACATCAAAACCCGTCATTTCATTGTGATTGACCTCTGGAACAACGTTGTAAAAAGCTGGGATTTTTCCTGTTTCGTTAAATTTAATCTTCCAGTTATAAGCAATGGAATAATTATTCGCCGAGGTATAAATTACAGGGGTTTTGTCTTTTAATTTTTGGGCCAACTGCCTCCCATCTTCCTCTGTTTCTTTGGCTTTAAGGATGTTATTAAATCTTTTCGACTCCCTCAATAAATCGTTCAGTTTAATTATTCTCATCATTGCAAGCATACTATATCCTAAAGCAGACCGGGGTTGGATGCCTGTGTCCGGCAACTGAATAAACGGCACACCGTTTTGTTTGGCGATTTCTACAACCTTCCCGCCGATCCCAATAGCTACCACCGGCTGTCCTGACTGGATCGATTTATTCAACCAATCCACCGCTTCTTCGGTGTTACCAGAGTAAGAACTGGCGATGATGAGAGTTTTTGGAATCTCTACTTTTTCCGGAGCGTAGTCAGAAACAATTTTAATATCGACTTCTGACGCGATATTTTTGATAATATCTCCCGCTAAATGTGATCCGCCCATTCCGGCGACCAAATAACTTTTATATTTTTTCACTTTCCCGCCTTCAATTTTCGGCCGATACTTAAATTGTTTGGAAAAATTCAAAATCGCGTCTCGCATTGCCATAATTTTTATATTCTGTCATTCCCGCGAAAACGGGAATCTAGATTAATTAATTTTAAGATCTAAAATATCCGTCCCCCGACAAATTCCGGGATGATAACAGTTGTTAATTAGGATGATATTTACTCTCTACATTTTCCCTGCCCCATTTTAAAGTTTTTGCCACCCAAAGAAGTTCGGTGATAAATCCGTAAAATCGTTTATTGTACTTTTCTTCCTCTTCTAAATTACCTTTTTCGTCAAACTTGGTTTTAACTTTCGGAAAAAACAAATCTGTAAAGGACGCCATAAGTCCCAGCTCTCTGTAAACCGGCAGTAAATTTTCAATAACCCTTGCTCCACCGATAATTCCCGAAGACACTCCAACGGTCGCTACGGGTTTGTGAATATATTCTTTTAGCAAAGTATCAAGAATCATTTTTAGGCTGCCGGGATATCCGCGGTTGTATTCCGGGACAATTACAATCAGACCGTCCGCGCGGATTATAGCATCGCGGTAATCCGTATTCTTTTCTTTCAAATTTTGTCCTTCATCCTGAAAATCATAATCCATTTCTCGCGGATCAAAAATCCTGGTTTCGATTTCCGGATGCTCTGAAACTTTTTTTAAAATCCACTTTGCTACTTTTTCCGACTCTCGTCCTTGCCGGGCCGTTCCTAAAATAATTGGTATAAATAATTTTTTCATATTATCCTCTGTCATTTCCGCTGAAGCGAAAATCTAGGTTAGTTTATTCTAAATCCCTGCCTGCCGGCAAGCCGGATAACGGTCGTCCGCATTAAACGGACTCGTTGCTTCCGGGATGACACTTACGAGTCACTTTATTAACGCGCTCCAGTCACGAGCAAACTGATCCAGCCCGTTACTGGTCATTTCGTGTTGAATATTAAAACTGTCCCACGGCTTTGATAAGTCAAATTCTTGATACTCGATCGCTTCTTCTCCTTCCGGATTATAAAAAAAGTCATCACCCGGTAAATTCATACCATTTTCCGCCCATAGATTTATATACTTCAACCCGGCAGTAATAATATCCGTTCCTGATTGTATCGCCGCCAAAAATTGGTCTAGACTTCGCAGGCTGGCAGCTAACGCCTCGACATGACCGTCCCCTGGTTTATACATTTCAATAATATTTTGGATTAGATCGATCCCTCGTTTTCCAGCGTCAAAATGTCTGCCCATAAACAGTGACACAAAAATATCACCTTTTTTAACACCTCGACTCATCGCGTAAACCGCGGCTGCTTGTTCCTGCGTAAAACACAAAGTTATATTGACCCGAATTCCTTTTTCCAAAGCCATGTGAGCTGCCCGCATCCCTTCCGGAATTATCGGAAATTTGATATGGGCGTTTAGGATCCATTCGTTCATCTCCGTAGCTTGTTTTATCATCCCATAGGCCGTGGTGAGCTTGTCCGCGTAAATTTCTATTGAAATGGATCCTTTGGGGATAAGTTTGTTTATAGACTCGATTGTCTCTCTATAAGACGCCAACAATTCTTCGTTGGTAAATTTTTTTCCTGCTTTCAACTGCTCCTGGATTTTATTACTTTTTACAAAATAAGTTGGGTTAGTAGTCTGCCCATCCAAAAAACCAATCGCGTCCAAAGCGATCTTCGTATCATCAACTCCTCCGGAATCAAGAAAAATTCGAGTATGTAAGTTAGTTGGTCTCATATTTTTGGCATTATTACCTCCCTAGTTTCTAGGAGAGTTTCCCGGGTGAAGTCAAGGGACGAGAGCAGCTTCTTACAAGTCAGTTACCTCTCCCCGACCCTCGCCTGAGTGGGATAGAGGGTGGTTATATTCTAATCTTCATTTTTTTAATATACTGATACGCCTCGTCCGCGTCTGCGACTACTTTCATAATATTTAAATCGTCCTTGGTAATTGCTCTGTTTTTTGTATATACCGTATTTTTAATCCATTCCATAAGCGGCGTCCAAAACTCCTTTCCCACCAGCACTACCGGTATAGGTTCAATTTTGTCGGTTTGAATCAATGTTAACATCTCAAACAATTCATCCAAGGTTCCGTACCCGCCTGGAAAAAATATATATACAATCGAAGCGAATGAAAGCATTACTTTACGGACAAAAAAGTGTTCGAAGGCGTGCGATTCTTTAACGAATTTATTTATCCGCTGTTCGGTTTTTAGCTGAATGTTAATTCCGACAGATTCCCCCCCGGCTTCATAAGCGCCACGGTTTGCCGCCTCCATTATCCCCGGCCCGCCGCCGGTAATCACCGCGAATTTATCTTTGGCAAGTTTATAAGCAAGCAAAATTGCCTGTTTATATAAATTGCTTCCAAAACCAATACGAGCGGAACCAAAAATGCTTATAGATCGGCCTTTATATTTCTGTAAAAATTCAAAACCAGAAACAAATTCCGATTGAATCTTTAAAATCCTCCAAGAGGATTCTTCCGCTTCTTTATGGAGCTCTAAAAGCTCACGAAGTTTGGATTCGTCGGTCGCCGCACTTCGGTTTAGTTCAAATAGCGCCTTTGGTTTTACTTTCTTTTTCATTATTATATTTTTAATTTTTTTGTCTGGCTGTGACTTCGATTACTATTCTTCCAAGTCCTCCGAATAGCTACCAGAACGCGCCAGTGAGTTCATTTTGGCACGGTTTAAAAACTTTTGCTGAGCCGGTGCGATATTTTCCTTTTTCCCGGCCCAGATATTCATCGCGGTATCTTGTAACGCTCGGCCGTAAGAAAAGCTTAGCTCCCAAGGAAAATCTTTAATCTTATTCATCTCATTTAGGTTTATAGTTGCCTCTTTCTCGCTTTGTCCACCGGATAAAAAAACAATCCCCGGGACATCCTTCGGCACGACTTTTTTAAACAGCTCGACTGTTTTTTTAGCAATCTCTGCCGGAGTCGCTTTTGAAACAAAATCTTTTCCCGGCAGAGCCATGTTAGATTTGAGTATAATTCCGTCCAAATCAACGTTTGCTTTTTTTAATTCAGAAAATACCGCGGTCAAAACTTTTTCCGTTACTTCAACGCAACTATTTATGTCATGACTTCCATCCATTAAAACCTCTGGCTCCACAATCGGAACCAGTCCCGCTTTTTGCGAATTTTTTGCAAATTGCGCCAAATCTTTCGCATTTTGCAAAATATTTTTATCTGTCGGCAGATTGTCTCCAATTTTATAAACTGCTCGCCATTTTGTGAATTTCGCCCCAAGTTCAGCATATTCTTTCAATCTTGCGGGTAAACCTTCTAGCCCTTGGGTTACTTTTTCATACGATGAGCCATCCATTGCAGCTGCTCCCTGATCCACTTTAATTCCCGGCAATACGCCTTTCTTTTCTAAAATTTTTGCAAAGGGTATTCCGTCGTCAGTTTTTTGCCTTAGAGTTTCACCAAATAAAATAACTCCGCTTATAAATTGCTCATAACCTTCCGAGGTCAAAAGCATTTGCCTGTACGCCTGACGATTTTCTTCAGTTGAAGAAATCCCGATTTTTGCGAATCGTTTTTCGATTGTTGGGAAACTTTCGTCTGCCGCCAAAATCCCTTTTTTCGGCGCGACCATCTTTTTAGCAATTTGACTCAGGTCTTTCATTTTATAAAAATTTTAATTCTTTATAAAGGACAAAACTTTCTGTTGGGCATACGGTTATGATGAGCCTCGATGTAGCGCACGGTTCCGGACTTTCCACGGATCACTAATGAATGAGTAATAATCCGTTGTCTGTTAAATAGCACTCCACGCAACAGTGGGCCGTCGATAACTCCGGTCGCGGTAAAAGTTAACTGCTTTCCTTTGGCTAGGCTTTCCGCGTTGAACACTCGATTTATATTTTTATGGCCAGCTTTTTTTATATCGGCCTCGTCTTTTTTATTCCGAGGTTTAAATCGCGCGAGCAATTGTCCGCCTAAAATCTTTATTGGAGCGGCGGCCAAAACTGCTTCCGCGCTAGCGCCAATACCCATTAACATATCAATCCCCGAATCCGGCATACAAGTAACTATTCCACCCGCGATGTCTCCATCTGTTATCAGCCGTACCCGGGCTCCCGCCAAACGAATCTGTTTTATTAGTTTTTCATGTCTTGGCCGATCCAGCGCAACCACCGTTATTTCACTCACCTTTTTCCCTTTGGCTTTGGCGACTTTTTGAATATTAACGGATGGAGGCGCGTCTAAATCGATAACTTTTGATCCTTCCGCTCCTACTGCGATCTTGTCCATATAAGTATCAGGGCCGGTTAGTAGCGAACCTTTCGCTCCGGTGACAATAACTGACAAAGCATTTGTCCTCCCATAAGCGACCGAGTCGGTTGCTTCCAATGGATCAATGGCGATATCCATTTTTGGATTTCCTCCACGTCCGACAATTTCTCCAGTGTAAAGTTGGGAGGCTTTGTCTTTGGCCCCTTCTCCAATAACGACTTTGCCGGTGAAATTTATCTGATTAAATCGGTCACGCATTTCGTCCACCGCCGCCTTATCGGCTTTTTTACCGTTCCCCCGCCCCATCCAAGCAGCAGCCGCAATCGCGCCGGCCTCGGTGACTCGTATAAATTCTAAAGCTAAATTTCGATCCATATACTTTACGAATTACGAATTGTTACGAATTTACGAATCATAAATTTACGATTCTTTTATAGTGGACCTTTCTTGGAGAAAAGTAAACTAAAATTCCAAGTTTCTAGTCTTTGCTGACCAAGTATCGATAAACTTGCTCAATATGGGTCTTTGAAAAATTATCACCCTTCTTCAACTCTACCACTATCTTTCCAGATATTAAAAAGTCGAAATAATTTTTACCTACCACTTTTTCCTGATAAACAACAGGGGAATAGACTTGCTCTTGAAATTTAAAACCTCTTTTCTTCAACTCCTCCCCAACTGCTTTCTGATACGTCCTCTCGGCGTGCCCGTGACCCAGTCTGTTGTATACATCATATACAGCTCCAACGATAGCAAAACTCTCTTCTGGGTAAACCAAATCGGTTCTTCACAGTTCAGCTCTTGCCATATTCGTATATTCGTATTAATTTGTATTTCGTAAAGCCAGTACTTTTTTCACTATCGCCGTCGAGTCAATCTCCTCATAGCGCAAAAGTTCTTCCGGCTTTCCTGACCGAGCAATTTTTCGAACCGCTAATATATAAACTGGCACCTGAACTTTTACGAGTTCAGCCAAACAATACAAAACCGCTTCACCAATTCCCCCCTCGTGATAATGATCCTCCACCGTAATAATCGCTTTGGTTTCTTGCGCCGCTTTTTTTATAGTTTCCACGTCGATCGGTTTTACCGAATACAAATCGATAACACGAATATTTATATTCTTTTTCCGCAACTCATCGTAAGCTTTCAATGCTTCGTGGAGGGTGATACCGGCACCGATAACAGTAACCTTATCTTTTGAAGATTTTTTTAAAACTTTACTTCCACCAATTTTAAACTTTTCCGTCGATTTATATACTACAGGTGTCGCGCTCCGAGTGGTTCTAATAAAAACATTTCCTTTATGCTCCGCTGCGGCTGCGGTAAGTTTTTCCGCGGACACCGCGTCAGAAGGATACAAAACAGTACTTCCATGAACAGCTCGAAACATAGAAATATCTTCAAGCGCCATTTGGGAAGCCCCGTCTTCGCCAATTGAAACCCCGGCATGCGAGCCGACAAATTTAATATTGGCGTTGGAATATTGACTCATTCTTATCTGGTCAAACGCCCGAGTAAAAAACGCGGCGAAAGTGGAAACGAAAGGAATTTTTCCGCGGCGTGAAAGACCCAAGGCTGTTCCCACCATATTTTGCTCGGCGATAAACATTTCAAAAAATCTTTCCGGCGCAAACTTTTTCAGAGTTTCAGAACACGTCGAATTGCTGGTTTCCGCGTCCAATGCCACTACTCGATGATCTGCCTCCGCAATTTTTACAAGCGCATCCCCATAAGCTTTTCTGGTTGCGACATTGTCCCCCAGTTTGTAATTTGGATTTTGAAATTTGGATTTTATTTTTAATTTGGATTTTGAAATTTGAATTTTTTCTGGCTTTACAATCGTTCCCCGAATCGACTTATCAATTTCTCCCAATTCCTCCACTGCGTCCTTGAACTGCTCCTGATTGAGCACTTTCCCATGCCATCCATCTTTGTCTTCCAAAAATGAGACTCCTTTCCCTTTCAAAGTTTTTGCGATTATCATCATGGGTTTATCCCCTTCTGCACAAGGAGGGATGGCCGTTTTAGCGGCCAGGGTGGTGGGAGTCGCTTTATTAAAAGCTTTTAGAATTTCCCCCATATCATGCCCATCGATAACTACAGTTTCCCATCCAAATGCCTTGGCTTTATTTTCATAAACTTTCATATCATAACCATGCAATGTCTCTCCTCGCTGACCCAAACGATTCACGTCTATTATTCCAACCAAATTATTTAATTTATAATACGTAGCGATTTCCATGGCTTCCCAGACCGATCCTTCGGCAACTTCCGAGTCGCCCATTAACACATAAGTTTTATATGGAAGTTTTTCTAGTTTAGCATTGAGCGCCATACCAAGGCCAATAGACAATCCTTGTCCCAGCGATCCTGTCGCTGCCTCGGTATACGGAAATTGTAAAGTTGGGTGGCCTTCGAGTCGACTGGTAAACCTGCGAAAATTTTTAAGTTCCCCCTCTCTGATTAAAGAAAAGGTGGAGGGAGAATTCCGGGCAACCGCCCACAAAGCATAAAAAAGAGGGCTGGCATGCCCTTTCGAAAATATTAATCGATCGTTGTTTAAATATTTCGGATCTTCTAAATCAAATCGAAACATCCATCCAAACATCAACCCGACCATCAGGTCCGTTGCAGACAGCGAAGACGTGAGGTGTCCGGAACCGGCTTTGGTTGTCGATGCTAGAATATAATATCGAATTAACTTAGCGATTTTCTGCAGTTTGTTTTTGTCCATTTTAGTAAAGTTCTCCTCATTTACAAGGAGGAGTTAGAGGGGTTTATTATATAAGGTAATTATACCAAAAAAATACTAAATCTGCTAACAAAACTGAACGGCTAACTTGAGCCTTTCAAAAAAAGCCGGCCCAACTCGAAAGTCAGGCCGAAAAACTTGGAACTACACTCTCACAAGCTTGTTGCCAGCGGCTATTTTCTCTTTTTTGAGAACCTTCATTCTTTCGGAAGCAAGCTGGATAAGAGCCTTAAGATTCTCACAAGCGGTCAGCCCTCCATCCATTGCCACCAGTTCTCGTTTGTTTTCGAGGTGGTGCCAAACAAAAACGGTGCCGTCCGAATCGTGTGACGCAAT
This sequence comes from Candidatus Doudnabacteria bacterium CG10_big_fil_rev_8_21_14_0_10_41_10, assembly GCA_002773695.1. Lineage (GTDB taxonomy): Bacteria > Patescibacteriota > Doudnabacteria > UBA920 > 2-01-FULL-50-11 > 1-14-0-10-41-10. Next base: position 23,292 of record PFAJ01000053.1, read on the forward strand.
CCCACAAGAAAAGGAGATCCCTTCCTCTGTTGCGATCTCTTCAATCCTTATGGCAAGACCGTCAGCTCCTTCAGTGGTCACGATGACAAACTCGTCTCCGCCCATCCTACCAACCAGATCAGCCTCCCTCAAACGAATGATGGCGGAAAAAGAGATGATAAGCCTGTCACCTTCCGCGTATCCTCCTACGGAACTGTCGTTGAGCGCCTTCAGACCATCAAGATCGAGAAACAGAATATAGCAAGTCTGCCCCCGGGCTTGCGCTCTGCGTAGCCTGACTGCCGACCGCCGGAGAAATTCTCGCTTGTTAAAGACCCGGGTCATGTAATCTTGCTCAACCAAAACCCGCAAGTCTTCACCCCTCCACCAGACGACCTTGAGATAAACCCAAAGTCCGTCAAAAACTCTCCAAAGGAACTTCGATAAAAACATCGTTGCCTCCTGTTTGCAATGGAATCAAAACACCCTGCTTCGTCTCCTGATTAAGAAACTTCGAAGGATTGCCCTCCACAGGCGGACAAAAAAACAGGTGGCAAAACCTGCTTGCAGAAGAAACAATCCACAGCATCGGTTTCGCTACTGGCTCCACATTGTCCAAGCGACCAAATACGGACAATGCATCATAGCCTCACTGTTTTCTAGTGGACAACATTGTAGCAATAATTCTCATGTTTGTCAATAACGAAAACAACGCTTGAACCATTTAGCCCCTACAATTACTTCCTTTTTTAAATCATAAATTCCAGTTAGTTGACAAATGCAACTAAGTTGCATTAATATATTAGTAAGTGTTAATAATCTTAAATTACGAAATTTTCTTTCATATTATCGCGATTCGTCCGAGGCGTCGTTAATATCCTTCGAGCGAGGCGTTAGCCGAGTCGAGAAGATCCCACAACGCAGTTTTTGATTTCCTCCTTGGGCGGACAAGTCGCTCGAACGATAATATTCAGATTGTCCCCCAAATCCAGTCCGTGGTCGCAATGACACTAAACATGTAATTGCGAGAATCCGTCCGCTTAGGCGGACGGAGACGAAGCAATCCAAAACGAGATTGCCACGCGCCAAAACCTCCGGCAAACCGCTGGCAATGACACTAAGGGGGTTTTCAGAGAGTTTCGTAATTTAAAAGTTAGTAAGTGAGTAAATAAGCTAAAATGGCAAAGTTTGAAGAAATAATTAAAAGACAAAAAAAAGCCGGATTTCGGTCGACTAAAAAACGCCGAGCCCTGATAAAAGTGCTTGTAGCCGCGACCGCTCCCCTAACAGAAAACGAGCTACGGGGAAAACTAAAATTACTTAAACTCTCACCGAACAAAACTACTGTTTACCGCCAAATGAAAAAACTTTTGCGTCTTAACATAATCCAAGAAGTCGATTTTGGCGATCGAAAAAAACGCTACGAACTAGCAACAAATCATCATCATCATTTAGTCTGTAACAATTGCCATAAAATCCAAGACGTCAAATTTGAGAACGAATTAAAACAACAAGAAAAATTAATTGAGCGCAATAAAAAATTTCACGTAACCACGCATACGTTAGAATTTTTTGGTCTTTGCGCCAAGTGTAAAAATTAATCCAAACTAATGAATCTACTCTTACAAATAATTTTATACTCCGCCGCTTCTGGAATCCTTGCTTTGATAGGAGCATTGATTCTTCTTGGTAACACAAAACTTACAAAGAAGTTTTCAATCCACTTGGTATCCTTTGCGACAGGAACCTTGCTCGCCATCGCTTTTTTAAACCTGCTTCCCGAAGCTTTGGAGACTGCCGCTGGTGAATCTCATGATGTTTTTGCCTGGGCGCTAGCCGGGTTGATTGCTTTCTTTTTATTCGAGAGGATCGTCCTCAAACTCCATTTTCATTTTCATGAAGAAGATGGCACCCACAAACACCCAACCCCGGTTTTACTGCTTGCCGGAGACGCCTTTCACAACTTTATTGACGGCGCCGCGATTGCCGCGGCTTTCTTGGTAAACTCTTCTTTGGGAATAGTGATAGCTATTGGAGTTGCTCTGCACGAGGTCCCGCAAGAAATTGGAGATTTTTCAATAATGCTTCATCATGGTTGGAAAAAGTCCTTGGTATTTTGGTCAAACTTTGCAATTGCTTTAACAGCGGTTTTAGGCGCTGTTATGGCCTATATTGCCAAATCAGCAATTGAACCGTATCTGCCATATCTTTTGGCGTTTACTGCTGGCAGTTTTATCTATATCGCGGCGGCAGATTTGATCCCCGAGATAACCCGAGAAAAACCGCTCGACAAAAAAAGCCACACCGCAATCCTCCTGCTTTTTGGAGTTTTCATTGTATGGCTATTTAGTAATTTTACTCACGGTCACTAGCACCGACTCGGAAAAGATTAATAAAAAAAATCCTTGGTTTCCCGCATCCAAGGACTCTTTTTGACAATGCCACAACGATGTGGTATTTTTGGTTGTTGGAAAAAGGAGGCGAAATGGCAGTTAACCGGCAAGGTCTAAGCGACTTTCTCCTGCAACAAGGAGTGCCGCAAGACAAAGTTAAAAACGCGATGGCTCTGGTAGAGCCGTTGTTCCTGGTTGCCGAAGGAAAGAGAAAAATTCTCTTACCCCCAACCGAGGAAACCAAGCCGGAAGTCCTCGCTGCGCTGCAAGGACTTTTCGGGCAGGAGCAGGCACGCAAAGTCCTGCTTGTTTCGTCAAGCGAGCCTTTTGCCCGGCCCGAATGGATGACGGAAGAATCCTACCAAAAGGCTGTCCAGGCCACGCTCGTGAACACGCTCGGAGCCACGCTCATGAACACGCTCTTGGACACGCTCGAGGACACGCTCGGAGACATGCTCTGGGTCATGCTCGGGGCCAAGCTCGAGGACATGCTCCGGGTCACGCTCGTGAACACGCTCTTGAACATGCTCTGGGGCACGCTCGAGGACACGCTCTGGGACATGCTCTGGGGCACGCTCTTTTTCTACTTCGGCTTTCTGCTGGCCGGAGAAGAACACGAAGAGCGGGTGGCAAAGCTCGCGGCTTTGACGCAAGTCATTGCCAAAGTCTGGTTGCCTTTCGGTGTGAAAAGTGACGAGCCGGGCTGCTGGCTCGTTATGGTTGCGTGAAAGGGGGGCCTGGTAATTTCTGACCACTTCGTCACTTCGGTGACGCTGGTGGTTTTTTTTGTTTTAATACTTACTTGTTTGAGCCAATTTGCCGAAAAGACAAAGATGAGGCCAAGCATCAACGGCATCCAAGGACTCTTTTTGGGATTTATGGTAAAATATCGGCGAGGATAATTTGAACCGCATGAAAGTTTTTGCGACAAAATTTTTTTTGCTTGTTACTATATTTGTGATTTTAATCAGCGCGGCTTTTACTACGTCAAATGCCGCAAACGCTCAATCGCCAGACGAGCAAATACCTTCGCCCCAGCTCGATCTTGAGCCGGCGGAATTGCCACCGGAAGAGTTTTTCCGGGGTAAAGTGTTAAGCGCCGAGCAACCGGAAAGCATCGGCGTGCGTTTTCAGCGCGTGAAAGTTGAAGTTACTACCGGCTCGCTAAAAGGCGAAGTTCTAAACCTCGATCACGGCGGGACCTTAACGATCCGCGAAGATGAGCTGGTGCGCGAAGGCGAGGAAATTGTATTAATCGCAATTCCTACCTTTGAAGGAAAAACTGACTACTTTATCGTGGACAAATACCGTTTGCCGCCGGTGCTTTGGATTATCGCGATATTTTTTGCTCTTGCGATATTTTTCGGGAGAGCCCGAGGCTTGGGCGCGCTTGCCGGCCTGGCTATCAGCGTATTTGTAATTGTTAAACTCGTCTTGCCGAAAATTTTGGAAGGAGGATCCCCGCTTGCCAGCACTTTTTTGGGAATAGCGATTATTCTTCCGGTTTCAATTTTTTTGGCGCACGGTTTTTCAAAGAGAACTTCTGTAGCCCTGCTTTCTGGCGGTATTAGCATCGCATTGTCTGCCGGACTAGCCATTTTATTCGTCAACCTTTCAAAACTTTCAGGGCTCGGAAGCGAAGAAACTCTTTTTCTGCAAGTCGGACAATACGGGGAAATAAACTTTCAAGGCTTGCTGCTTGCGGGAATTCTAATCGGAGCTTTGGGAGTGTTGGATGATATTACCGCCGCGCAGTCGGCGGTCGTGGACGAACTAAGCAAGGCCAATCCGAAATTTTCGCCGGCCGAACTTTACAAAATAGGAATTTCCGTGGGTCGCGAACACATCGCCTCTTTGGTAAACACTTTGGTGCTCGCTTATGCCGGAGCTTCGCTCCCCCTGCTCCTGCTTTTTTCAATAAACAAAAATACACCCCTGTGGGTGAATTTAAATTCCGGTTTTATCTCCGAGGAAATAATTAGGGCGGTGGTTGGTTCACTGGCTTTAATTTTAGCCGTACCAATTACCACCTGGCTGGCCTCCCGCCTGCTTAAAAAATAACGTCTTTATCTAACAATTCTTTAAAAAAGCTGTCGAAATTTTCCTTCGACATTTTTTTTATTTCTTCCAAGGTCCACCACCGATACTCATCGTGGTCTTCGTCCAAAACCGGCGTTCCTTCTATTGCACCTATGTATGTGAGACGAACCACGTGCCGGTCTTTCACGCGAAGAATGTCCTGCGCCGCAACCAGCTTTGGCTCTTCAATCAAGTTAAGCCGTGTTTCTTCCTTAATCTCACGCTTGAGATTTTCAAGAAGTGGAGTGCCGGGATTGATCCGGCCGCCGACAATATCCCACTGGCCACCAACCTCTGGGTATTTTTTTCCGAACGCTTCAACAACAAAAATTTCCCTTCGTTATTTTTTAGCAATACTTTTACTCCGACTTATAGTTGCATATTATTTCTCCATCCAATCAAGCGCTTCGCCTTTTGGAAGGTCTTCGGTCCAATGCTTTAGAAAGTCCAAAATAATTTTTTTAAGCTTAGTGTCCTTTATATTCTTTGTGTAATAGCTTACCTGTTTAAAAGCAGAATCATTTTCGTCATATTTCTTCGACAGAGCTCCCACATATTTTTTGAATAAAAGCGCCTCGATGTAATCAGATATTTTTGCCACTACAGTTTCCAGACTTTTTCCTGCAAAAAGTTCCTTTGCTAACCCTTGAAAATAATTTTTATCAGAACCAAAAAAATGTGAAAGAAATTTAATGTTTTCATTTTCAAACTGCCGAGCCGCCTTTTTAGCCTTTTTGTTTAGCCTTCCATAAAAATAATTAATATCACTGCCAAAAAGCTCCCCCAAATCATGAATCAAAGCCAGCTCCATAACGCGCTCAATATTGATTTCAAAGCCCTGCTTTTTGATGTTTCTTGCCAGTTGCCACGCGATAAAAGTAACCAGATACTGGTGTTGTGCCAAATCGCTCAACTCCTCTTTTTTTATCCCGCCCAATGCGTAACCATACTGGGGCATGGAACGAGTAAGCTCAAGAAGTTTAAAAAGTTTTGATAAATGTTGCATAAATTTATTGTTCGAGCGGAATGAAATGGAGTCGAGAACTCCCAGTACTTCTCGACTGCGCTCGAAGGGTAAACTAATCTGGACCACGGATTTCCCACTGTGACATCTAAGATGACATTCCTACTAAAACCTCATCCTATACCAGTCTAACCCATATTCTTTCTGGATCAAAATCCGCTCGCCTTCATTACTGGTTTTATGGTTTTTCAATCCAAGGATCCGAATAGCCTCTTGGATATGTTCCTCTGATGTTCCCTCAATTTCTAAGTAGGCAGGCATTCCGGGATACTCATCCAAATCAAACCGCCAGTCTTTCAGTTCCCAAGAAATGCGAAATTTTTCCTGATGCGCGTTGTTTTCAAGTTTCAATTCTTTCAAAAATTCACCAACCGCTCCCGCGTCGCCTACTTTAAAATTTATTTCTTTATGAGTGCGTGATTTGCCCAATTTTTCTGATCGAGCTTTCCAGGTAACTTCCGAGTTGCCTTCGGTGTCCGTGCGAATCCGCAAAAACCACGGCTCCTCGCCCTCTTTTGTCCCCGGCTCCCAAAACCAGTCAACCACAAACTTCGTATCAAGGATTTTCTTGGCGCCCAAAGAAGCAAGCGTCTGTCCGATTTGTTTTTTATCTACATCTAGGATTTTAGTCTCGGTTTCGTAAGTCATGCAAACATTTGTCATCCCCGCGAAAGTGGGGATCCAGGTTCTCAACTTTGCCTGCAAGATGGCAGGCTCAAACTATAAAGAAGTCTAAATCCCGTATATCCGCCTGAGGCGGATTAAGGGATGACAGCTAAATCATAAATAATGAATCCTAATTCCTAATGATTTCGCCGTTTCGTGTTCATCGCGAGCGCCAAATGAGCTTTCCCAATTCGGCGCCATAAAAAGGTCGGTAATATGCCCGCTTCCCAAAACATCTCGCCAAAAACCAAAAAAATCCTTTTGTCCGTAGCCTTTTTCAATCAGCCGATGGAGCGTGCCATCCACATAAACTTCCGGCGCGGAAAATACCGGGAACTGGTGCTCGAGACGCAAGGCCTGCGTGTGATCAAGAAGAATTTTCAAATTTTCGTCAATCTTGTCATAACCCTGCGAAGAAATCAAACCGGCCACGTAACCGGCTCGGTCGTGACTTTCCCGCGCTTTGGCGAGCTCCGCAAGCAAAGCCTCTTGGATTTCTTCCAAGGTTTCTAAATCTTTCAAGGTTTCATATAAAATGTCTTTCATAAAATTTTTCCCTTTAACCCCCTTCTTCCTATCGTTGTGGGTCCATTGTTCGACGGTGCGGCCTGCTGCCAAAGACAGACAGGAATATTCGGTGAGCGCGGCCTTCGTGGCCACGATGCTCGTCAGCGTCACCATCTTCCATGCATACAGTGCGATCTTTGTATTGATCGGGGAATTGGTGACGGCAACGGTGTTGCCATTGCCTGCCTGGTCAGTTGCCGAGGCGATGGCTGGCGGACCAGTGTTGTTCGCTGCGTTGGCCACGGTGACGCAAACCGCGACTATGGCCAACAGAAGTAGACTCTTTCGGAAAGTTAACATTGTTAATCTCCTCAAGTTACGCTCGTGCGCCCTATGTTTGCAGTCGTGCGTAAGACTGCGCATGAACTTGAACATCATTACCAACTTTTAGGGCAAATTAAGCGCGAGTAATCGTACCTAATTCGCCCCAAAAGTTTCCATTTCATATTCAAATTGCTCCCCCTTTTTGTTTATTATTTGAATTATAATAAAAAATACTTCAGTTTTGCAAACATTTATCCCCAAAATAGCTAAATTTACCCTTTCTGCCCTTTTCTCCCATTATCCCTTTCACAAAGAATTCTTTCCTCCGCCCCATCCTGTCATGCTGATGACAATCAGGATTTCTGCTTTGAATAAAAAATCCCGGATCAAGTCCAAGATGACATACGGGATTCAGCATCACAAGGTAGCCTTAAAATACTCAATTGTCTTTTTCAAACCCTCTTCCAGTTGCACCTTCGGTTCCCAGGAAAGTTTTTCACGCGCTAAAGCAATATCCGGCTGTCGCTGCTGCGGATCGTCCTGCGGTAAAGCTTTATATATTATTTTTGATCTCGATCCGGTCAGCTCTAAAACTTGTTTTGCCAGTTCCAGCATTGTGAATTCTTCCGGGTTACCAATATTCATTGGACCTGAAAAATCTTCCGTATTCATAAATCTCCAAAGAGCTTCTATCTCGTCAGTGACAAAACAAAACGATCTGGTTTGCGATCCATCACCATAAATTGTAATATCTTCCCCTTTCAATGCCTGTAAAATGAAGTTAGAAACTACCCGGCCATCATCCTTGGCCATGCGAGGGCCATAGGTGTTAAAAATTCTTGGTACTCGAATATCAACACCGTGCGCCCGATGATAGTCGAAGCACAAAGTCTCTGCCACTCTTTTTCCTTCGTCGTAGCAAGCGCGTGGGCCAATAGTGTTGACGTTACCCCAGTAACTTTCTTTTTGCGGGTGGACCAAAGGATCGCCATAAATTTCCGAGGTCGAGGCCTGCAAAACCGTCGCGTCATTTTTTTTAGCAAGCTCCAAAATATTTATCATACCGGCTGTATTGGTTTTGATGGTCGCAATCGCATTTTTTTGATAATGCACAGGACTTGCAGGGCATGCAAGATTGTAAATCTGATCGAGTTTTTCTTGCCCCCACCCCATGTCATTCCGGACGCCACGATGCGAAACGGAAGGCGATCCGGAATCCAGATTATTGTTCGAGCGAAGTCGAGAACCCGGATCCCCGATCGAGTCGGGGATGACAGAAAAGAGAGGCTCTATAATATCATGCTCGACAAATTTAAAATTTTCATTTTTTTCCAGATGCTTGATATTCTCCCGGCTTCCGGTCAGCAAATTATCAAGACAAATAACCTTATCGCCTTTCGCGATAAGGTAGTCGCACAAATGAGATCCGATAAAACCCGCTCCTCCCGTAACTAAAATTGTTTTCATTCCTAATTGCTTAGGCTGTTACTGTCTGCCCACTCAATATATTTCTTGCAGTACTCAAAGCTTCCAAACTCCCCTTCGCTCTGCGATATAAATCCTTGGCACCTTGCGACCTCTTGTTTTATCAACTCATCGACCTCGGAATATTTTTTAGCGTTCTCAACCGCAGTCTTCGCCTCGGCACGCAATTTTACCGTTTCGTTGTACCAATAATAAAAATACGACCCGGCAAGGACCACAATCACGAAAACAACTAATTTAACTTTCCGTCTCCAGTTCATGGTTATATTATAGATCAAAATCGTCAAGGTTGTCATCCCGGCCTACGAGCCGGGATCCAGGTTATCTGGTATTCGAGTGTGGCCAAGACCTGGATTCCCGATTCTGCCTTCGTAGCCACTTCGGCGAAGTAGGCTCAACTCGGGAATGACATTTAGAATATTACAGGACTTACGCATTTGGCCAAGTTCGAGGCAAAACCGAGGATTTGTGCCGAAGGCGTAGTAGAACTACGACGAGGCCAAACCGCAGGTTTTAACGAAGAAATTGGCCAAACCCTTGCGGCGTTGTCGCCCCAAGGCCGGGCTTTGCCCGGCCGAGGCGGCAAGTGCGTAAGTCCTATATTATTTAATATACTCCTCCATCTCCATCCCAGTCTCTTTTTTTATAACCTCAATCATTCTATACATAACCGCGGTTAAAACAACAACGGTAGGCAAAACAATAACCGGAAACGAGAGGCCGGTCATTTTTCCAAGCTGTTGGTTGTATTCTGCTGTGCCCGGCTCCGCGTTCATGATAACAACCGCTAAAATAAAATTTAGTAAGGCGGAAAGTAAAAACGCCCCCGTCAAAAAATAAGTTGAACGCCCTAACATTTTTTCAAATCCAATGGGCTCTTTAAAACCATTTTGGATTTTTTCCAAATTAAAAATCTCCGAAAAAAATGTTTTTACCAAAGGAACGCGGGTTTTTTGAGAGAGCAATATCGCGGTCGCAATAATCAGCGGCACCGCGGTCTCTTTTACCACGATCCATTTTGTCGGAAGCTCCAATACCCCTATCCCACCTGTGAGCAATACCGAAATGAATCCCAATCCTGAAAAAAAGTTCACTTTCCGCTCTTTGGCAAAATCCCAAATACCATAAACAACCGGAAAAGCAAGCGCTGTGACAAGACCCCAAAGCGGCCCCAAATAATTTTCGCCTGAAAATCGCGTCAAAACAACGACCGGGATAACGACGTTTATTAAAACATTAATCAACAAATTTTTGTGCTTTTTTTGTGGCATACAATAACTTGTGTTTAAGTATATCAAAGCGCAGACCATCTGCCAAAGTGTCAAAGGGAGTCTTTGACACTGCTATGTCAAAGACTCCCTTTGACATCATGTATTCACAAATTGACTTGAATAAAAAACTTTTATGAGGAGGCTATGAAGTACCTACCGGTGTACCTTTTGATTATTCTCGCCTGGATCGCGGTTTCCTCAAACCACATCCCGGGCCCGCCCGAAACTCCGGCATAGACCAAGATGCCTCTTGTGCCGACACAAGAGCTCCGGGATCGCTTCACTGCCATAAGAAGCACACTCAAGCACGGCAAAGTCACCTCAGTTGAAGAGTACGTCGCTCTTCTCCGGGAGAAGTACTTTCTTGAAGCGGTGTGTTTCCGCGCTGGAAGTGATTTCGCAATGCCTAAAGAAGATTTTTATCACTACAGATCGACTTGCTCGATCACGTCGATCTGGCTTAACCCTGATAGAGATCTTTTTTCTCGCTTACCAAAAAACCAGCACGAGTCGGCTCGAATCAAACTCGAAAAGATGTGCGCGGGGCTAACCCGTTATCCCGGAGACCCGGACAGGTTCGGGCCGTCGTTGCAAGCCTTCTTCCTCTGGGGTATACCGTACACCTGGATGTTCCTGTTCGTCCGCACCGAACAAGTCGGCCTCAACCCCTGGCTCCAGCTTTTCAACTGGAAATTCTGGATTTCAGGTTTCATCTGGGTATACGCTGTGTTCAAATACCCGGCCAAGGACCCGATAGTCGAGCTTCGCAGATCCATAAACACGGTTTGCGGCACGCTCGTGATGGCAATCTCGGCTTTTGGAGCGGGACCTGTTGGGAAAACGCAAAAGCCGGATCCGACAAATAACGGCTCGCCTTTCAGATTTACAATGGACTAGCGAAATACCTGGCAGGCTACCGGACCGGACCAGGACGATGGCTGGTCCGGATTTCTGCGGTTGACGCCGAAGTGGCGAGGATTCCTATCCGACACCGTCGCAACTTCCAACGGACCCCGTTGGAGCGTCTATGCGGTCGGGGGCTTAAGGGTTGTTGGATCTGACAAAAACCCCCTTCAAATCTACCCAATGGCTGGTGCCCGTCGCCGAACTGACGGCGGTTTCAATGCGATCGCCGGCGCGCAGGTGTTCGTCAAACTGCCACGTGTCAGCATCGCCGCTCCGGTCAACCACGCGGAGCTTGCGTCAAAGCCATTTCTCGACTTCGGAGGATTCGTGACTACTCCGATAAAAGGGCGGCGGTCGGCCGGCGCGCAATATGGTGTGCGGGCGAATCGACAAAAAGGCCTTCACTCCTGGTTCCTTGCTCCGCTCATACAACGCAAGACATGGAAGGGCTTTTTAGAACTTGCTTTCCCCATCACCCCTCAAAGCACATCGCTCAGACTTCGGTGGGTGATAACCGTGCCATAACCGCTTTCAACACCAACTTTAAAGCCGCCCCTTGCAGGAGCGGCTTTTTTTTATAAAAAATCTTCCTACAAACAAATAGGAGGGACAACGTCACATCGCGGTACCCCCAGGTTTTGCGATGTTCCATCATCCCTCCTCAAGGTTATTCAGGAGAGCTAACTGTATATAAAAAAACCCAATGTGTCAACCCTATTGTTGGCGTTCAGCTACAATGTCCTCATAAGTGTTCAGCGTAATGTCCGC
>PFAJ01000033.1 GCA_002773695.1 Candidatus Doudnabacteria bacterium CG10_big_fil_rev_8_21_14_0_10_41_10
AGGATGCCCGTACGCAACTCAGCCTAATGTACGCGAAAGAAATCGCACCAAGAACTAGAAGCGGACGAAAGATTATCCCCAAACAAATCCTTTTTAATTTTGGAAGGCAAAGAGCTTAGCTCTTTTTTTATTAAAAAATCCTCGATATTCACGAAGATTTTTTAATATGCCTCGGGTCAGAATCGAACTGACGACACGATGCTCTTCAGGCATCTGCTCTACCACTGAGCTACCGAGGCATTGTATTCATTTTTTTTAAACATGGACGATGTAGGATTCGAACCTACGGCCTTCTCGGTGTAAACGAGACGCTCTAACCAACTGAGCTAATCGTCCGCAATGCCCGGGGCGAGACTCGAACTCGCAAGGGATTGCTCCCAAGGGATTTTAAGTCCCTCGTGTATACCAATTCCACCACCCGGGCAAAACCTTAGGCGTGAACGGGAGTCGAACCCATGTACGAGGTTTTGTCCCGCTTCGCGGGATGTGGCGAAGCGACACAGACCGCCGCCTGTTTTTTTTGCTTTAGGCGTGAACGGGAGTCGAACCCATGTACGAGGTTTTGCAGACCTCTGCCTAACCGCTCGGCCATCACGCCCTTCCCTCACACAGTATATACTGAAAAACTTTAAATTTAAACGATAAAATTTATTATTTCTGGCAGAATACCCCTGCGGCTCGCTGCAGGGATCGTTATTCTTTTTTATCTTCAGAAGGAATCTCTTTAACGGTTTCTTTAGAGATTACAGTCGCTTCCTCTTCTCCCTGTTCAGCTTTTGGTTCTTCGGGTTTTTCTTTAGGCCCCTCATGTTTTTCTGACTGATCTTCCTTTTTTTCTTCAACAGACGCCTCTTCGTTTTTGTTAGAATTTTCTGTCATTGCTTTCAGACTCAACCCCAAGCGATGATTTTCTGGTTCAATAGAAATAATTTTGAAGGTGTATTCCTTTCCTTCTTCCACCACCTCTTTTGGATGAGTAACTTTTTTGTGAGACAATTCGCCAAGGTGAGCAAGTCCGTGAATGTCAGTATCTAGCTCAACAAACGCGCCAAATGGCATAAGCTTTGTAATCTTACCCAATATCTCCTGACCAACGGAATATTTTTTTACCACCTGGGCCCACGGATCATCTTGCAGTCTTTTTACAGACAAAGAAATTCGACCTTTATCAAGACTAATAACTTGCGCTTTAATCTTGTCACCGACTTTTACAATATCTTTTGGATTGTCGATGCGTTGCCAGGCAAGCTCGGAAATATGCACCAGACCTTCCAAATTATCGCCGAATTTTACAAAAATTCCAAAATCTACAATCCCGGTAACTGTTCCTTCAACTGCTGTGCCGATTTCTATAGAAGATAATTTTTTCTTCATATCTTCTTCCTGCGCCGCTTTTTCGGAAACAATAAGTTTTTCTTCATCTGGGTCAGCGGTTATAACACGGACGGTAAATTCCTGACCAATATAACTTTTTAAACGAGACAAAATTTTATTTTTGTCCGCCTCTTCCACTCGAGGATAATGTTCAGTGGAAAGCTGTGATACCGGTAAAAATCCCGTAACATTGTTTATCTCTACCATTAAACCCCCTTTATTGGCTTCCAAAATCTTGGTCTTTGCCAACTCTCCCTTTTCCATTAACTCTTTTAAGGAAGTCCAAACGCGCTCGTGGCCGGCTTTACGGAAAGATAACTCCACCATCCCATCTTTGTTTTCCGGGTCAACAACTAAAGCATACACCGAGTCACCAACCTGCATTTTTGACAATACTCGTTGGTCATCATAAAGCTCGCGCCCGCGTACTACGCCAACTCCATAACTCGGGATGTCGAGATAAACCTCGTTTTTACCTTTGGATAAAATAGTCCCTTCAATAACATCACTTTCCTGCAGAACTTTAATATCTTGTCCTTTTAAACCAACCAGATCAATCATGGTTTTGGCAGGAGCAACCGGGGTAGCTGTTTTTTCTGACGCCACAGCAGAGGCGATTGTTTGAGTTGTTTTTTCTTCTGTCATAAATAAAACACTGCTTAAGGTTATTTTTATGACCTGTTTAACCGGCTCTATCGTACAGACCCTAAAAATTTTAAATTAATATTAAATGGTGATTTTTGACCAATAAACCCACCAAAAGGCCTTTTTACAGTGTGTTTCAACCGTCTTTAATAATGTGACGGTAGTGAAAGTTTAGCAGAGGTTTGCCGGTTTGGCAAGACAATAATGATCTTTCCAGTAAGTTACAGGGTATTCTGCCAGAAATAATAAAAGTTTTTCAAAAAGCTAAAAATCTGTTATAATTACAGCAGGTTTGAAGCTTCTTTTTTTATTAAATTACGGATGTTAAAGGTGGTCACGGGTTGCATAAATGTTTTGGATTATGATTGTATTTTTGCATTAAAGATATTTTTCCGCCCAAGGCGGATCAGCCTCAGTCTGAGATTTTTAAATTTAAAATATGCACATCTACTGGTTCGGGCTCTCTAGTTTTAAAATCGTATCTAAAGATGTAACTGTTTTTACGGACCCTTTTGGAAAATCATCCGGACTAACCTCGCCGCGAGGAGCTGGTGATATTGTGATATCTTCCAATCCTGACAACGATCTGCATAACAATTTCTCCTCAATCTCTGGGAATCCTTTTGTAATAGATAACCCGGGAGAATACGATATAAAAGGAGTGTTCGTTCACGGCATCCCGGCAGATAACTCAAAAAAAATCGAGGGTAAAAAACCTGAGGTAGACAGACGTTCAATTTTTTCAATAACTTTAGAAGGAATAAACCTTGCTTTTTTGGGAAGTTTTTCCGAAAATACTTTATCTGAAACTCAACTAGAAGAATTGGGGCAGCCGGATATTGTGATCTTGCCTGTTGGCGGGAAAGATGTGCTTAACGCCCACCAAGCCATGAAGGTGGCAAATCAGTTGGAGCCTTTTGTTATCATCCCAATGCATTACAAAACCCCTGGACTAAAAATCAAGCTTGATTCACTTGATTCGTTTTTAAAGGAAATTGGTGACAAGTCAGAGGAAATGGATAAACTGCTTATAAAGAAAACTGATTTTGAGGAAGAAAAAACCAAAATTGTTGCTTTAAAACCGCAACGCACATAAAACAAAAAAATGGACATCAAAAAATTCATCGAGCAACTACAAAACCAGCCATATGAAAAAAGAGTCAGAATTTTATGGGTAAGTAGTTTTATCGCAATCTTGGTTGTTGGGGTAACCTGGATCGGGTTATCCGCTATCCAATCAAAAATAAATGAGAAAGAAAATAAATCTCAAATATTTTCCGAGATAGAAAAAAATTTAGAGGTCGCTAAAATAAAATTTGACAAACTAGGGGAAGATTTACAGCAACAAATTTCCCAACTACAAATCCCGGACGACCCCCAAATCATTACACTGGTAAATTATACTTTAAGCATTAATAAAGATAAACTAGTAATTGAATTTATCGCCAATAACCCAAGTCTTGATATTTTAAATTTTTTACAAGACAATTATCAAAACGTTAAACTGACAAGCGGGCTTACAAAATATATCCCTGAACAAATTTTAACTAAAGAACCAGAAAATCCTTACCCAAAAAAAATATTAAGTAACGAATCGATTTACGGATATATGATATTTGAAGCACCTCTTGATCCTGAACTTAGTTTAGATGTAACCAATATGTATTTCGACAACTTGCCGGACAACCGCTTTTCCGATAATCTTAAGTTTAATCTAAACACACAAGTAACCACCTCCTCTACAAACCGGCTTCCCCGAGAGTAAGAATCAATGAAGAACAAATCTAAAAAATCTTTACCAAAAAACTACTCGGACAAAAAAGACTCGGATAAACAATCCGCGGTCGGTCAAGTTATCCCTCGCTCAATCGAACTAGAAATGCGAGAGTCTTATTTGGATTACGCGATGTCTGTAATTGTTTCTCGCGCCCTTCCTGATGTACGTGACGGACTAAAACCGGTTCATCGTCGCGTGCTTTATGCAATGCAAGGATTAGGCCTTAAAAGCACTGCTAAATACCGCAAATCGGCAACCGTGGTAGGAGAAGTTTTAGGTAAATACCACCCACACGGCGACACCGCTGTTTACGATTCTTTGGTGAGGCTCGCCCAAGATTTTTCCATGCGATATCAATTGGTTGACGGCCAAGGAAACTTTGGGTCGTTAGATGGCGATGGTGCCGCGGCTATGCGTTATACCGAGTGTCGGTTAACCAAGCCGGCGGAAGAAATGTTAAAAGATTTGGATAAAGAAACAGTCGCTTGGATGGACAACTACGACTCGACCCGAAAAGAACCGAAAGTTTTGCCGGCCAACCTCCCAAACTTGCTTTTAAATGGCACGGTAGGAATTGCTGTTGGAATGGCCACCAATATTCCACCTCACAACCTGGGAGAACTTATTGATGCGATTGCTTTATTGATTGAAAACCCCGATACTTCACATTCTGATTTGATGGAGATTGTTAATGGTCCGGACTTTCCAACCGGTGGAATTATTTATGACTGGAAGGCGATAAAAGAAGCTTATGCCACCGGCCGTGGAGGAATGGCTGTTCGAGGAAAAGCTGATATAGTTGAAGGAAAGGATGGTAAATTCCAAATCATCATTACCGAAATTCCATATCAAGTAAATAAAGCGAACTTGCTTCAACAGTTTGCTGATTTAGTTAACGATAAAAAAATCGAAGGAATAAAAGATTTGCGTGACGAATCGGATAAAGATGGGGTGCGAATCGTTGTAGATTTGAAAAAAGAAGCTCTTCCAAATAAAATTTTAAACCAACTATACAAATCTTCTCAACTTCAAGAAACCTACCATTTAAATATGTTAGCTTTGGTGGATGGCATTGAACCTCGGGTTTTAAATTTGAAATCAGTTTTGGAATATTACATCAAACACCGCCAAGAGGTTGTACGGCTCCGGACAGAATTTGAATTAAAAAAAGCTAAAGATCGAGCGCATATTTTGGAAGGGCTTTCCAAAGCGTTAAAAAATATCGATGCGGTTATCCAAACGATAAAAAAATCTGAAAACCGAGAAATCGCGCATCATAATTTAATGAAAAAATTCCGACTGACTGACTTGCAGGCCGGAGCTATCTTGGAAATGAGACTCTCCACGCTTTCCGGATTGGAACGTAAAAAGATTGATGACGAACTGAAAGAAAAGAAAAAACTAATCGCTCACCTGGAAGATATCTTACGCTCGGCTAAAAAAATCCTGGAGATTGTAAAAAAAGAACTTTTAGAAGTTCGAGAAAAATACGCGGATGAACGCCGGACCAAATTGGTAAAACAACCATTGGGAGAATTTAAAGTAGAAGATTTAATTCCTGACGAAAGCACAATCGTGGTTATCACAAAAACCGGCTATGTAAAACGCTTGGCGCCAGACACCTATCGGACCCAAACCCGAGGCGGGAAAGGGGTTATTGGGATGACTACAAAAGATGAAGATATTGTCGAGCACCTACTTTCTTCCTCGACTCATGATGATATTTTATTTTTTACTAACAAAGGACGGGTATTTCAAACCAAAATCTACGAACTGCCGGTTGCTTCCCGAACCGCTAAAGGACAAGCCCTTGTTAACTTTTTGCAACTCCAAACCGGAGAAGTCGCCACCGCTGTATATTCTCGATCTAAAAACACGGAAGTAAAATACCTGGTTATGGCCACTAAAAATGGCGTTATAAAGAAAACCGAAATGGCCGAGTTTGAAAAAGTGCGGAGGTCTGGTCTGATTGCTATCAATTTGAAAAGTGGTGATGAGCTACAATGGATCCATCCTTCAATGGGAGGCGACGAAGTAGTTTTGGTTACCTCCCAAGGACAGTCTATCCGCTTCTCGGAAAAACAGGTTCGACCAATGGGGCGAACAGCAAGCGGGGTAAGAGGGTTAAAATTAAAAAAAGACGATTTTGTGATAGCTATGGATGTGGTTTATAAACCAAAAGACAAAGAGAAACTCCAGCTTTTGGTCGTTTCCTCTCATGGATTAGGAAAACGCTCTGACCTTGGTCTTTACAAAGTCCAAGGTCGCGGTGGGGGAGGAATAAAAACTCTAAATGTTACTGAGAAAACTGGCGAGGTGGTTGGTGCGTACGTGATTGATGCCACGGCAGAAAAAGACTTGGTTGTAATTTCTGAAAAAGGGCAAACCTTACGAACAAAACTGCAAAGTATCCCAACCTTGGGTCGCGCTACCCAAGGAGTACGGATTATGAAACTGGCTTCTGGTGATAAAATTGCTAGCGCGTCGTTAGTGTAACCAAGTAACCTATAACAAATAACATGTATCAAAAAAGCCGATATAAGATCGGCTTTTTTGATATCTTAATATACTTTTTGTAACATTAAAATAATATAATATAAACTATAATCAAAGGTTCAACTATGGTCAAATTTAAACTTAGAGCGCGGGCTTTAAACCTGAGAAAGCAAGGTAAAAGCTATAGTCAAATAAAAAATGATCTTGGTGTTAGTAAAAACATCCTAAGTGTCTGGTTTAGAAACCTCCCGCTTAGTAAAGAAAGAGTTAAAGAGTTGCGTGATAGAAACGAAAAGAGGTTTGAACGCTTCCGTATAACCATGCAAAAGAAAAGAGATAAAAGATTGAAATTCTTCTACGGACTCGAAAAAAAATCTTTTACCTTTATCAAACAAGGAACTTTATATGGCTGGATTGTTTCTTTATTAGGGAGAGGGGACCAAAGGGCTTCAAAATAAAATTTCAATCAACAATACAGATCCTGACGTCTTGAAATTTTCGCTTTATTAGCTTCGTAAATCGTTAAAAATTCCTCTAAAAAAAATTGCTGTGAACCTCTTTTATATAAAGATATGAATATTTAAAATGAAATAAAATTCTGGAGTAAAGAGTTAGGAATCCCGCCGCGCAGTTTAAAAAACCCTACATAAAAAAAGTTGTTAGAGATAAAATTAATCATAAGGGATTTGGACACGGCACCTGTGGACTATCTTATAGCGACGTCAGGTTAAAAGAAAAAATAATGATGGGTATCAAAGCGATGGGAAATTGCTACGGAAATAAAATATAATTCGTGTTATAATATGCATAAAGGGCGTGTAGCTCAGGGGTTAGAGCAGTTGACTTATAATCAACAGGCCGATGGTTCAAATCCATCCACGCCCAGTTAAAATTTCAGGCAAGTTTTTCTGCCTGTTTTTTTTAAAAAAAACTAAGACCATCGTTAAACGATCTTGGCTACTTTAAAAGGTAAATATTGTTGTAATGGTGCGCCTGACTCCTAGCCGCCGGCAAGCTTGTCCAACCAACGATACGGTAGAGCGCGCTGTGCCAGCTAATTTTTCCACTCCTCACATCAGACCATGTCTGCCTTAGCGAATAAAAGCTTTCCAGCGCTTCGAGGTGAGCCATCTGTGCTTGAAGCGGGGTCATATTTGGGTGTTTAAACACTATGTGCTGGAGGTCGAAAAATCGCGTTGGGACATCAAGCATAAAGCTCGCTTGTCTAATCCTCTCCCCGTCTGGCGTTCCGGGAAGCGGAGTAAACATAAACAGAAACAGAGCCTCAACACCGTGTTCTAGGAGAAAATCGACGTACTTGAGATGATCGCCTGGTTGATGTCCTTCAAGTCCCCATATTATCATAGCGTTAACGCCAATACCGCGTTTTTTGCAGGCTTGGATGGCGTGAGTAATATCATCGCCGGTTTGCCGCTTGCTCATTGCTATCAGGTCATCGTCAGAAGTAGACTCGAACCCAAAAAAGATCGTGCTCACACCCGCCGCTTTGACCGCGTTCATAAGCTCGTCGTTTCTACAGGCCGAGGCACGCATCTGGCAGGTCAACACCAGGTCTCGGTACCCCAGTCTCGCCGCTTCCTGGAAAAATTTGATCGCCCACTTTTGATTCGCGGCGATATTGTCATCTCCCAAAAAGATCGTCTTCTTGCCGCCTGTCCACCACAAACGCCTGGTAAACCGGTAAGCATGTTTCAAGTATTTAACCGCCTCGTCCACCGGCCGAACGATATACCCTCTTCCTGCCATTACATCCTTGTAGCAGAATGTGCAGTCAAACGGGCAGCCAACCGTATTCGTCATGACCGGAATATTCAACTGCTCTCGGCCACGCAATAAATCGAAAGCTGCAAAGGGCACGTCGTCCAAAGTTGTGAGAAAAGGTCTTGGTTCTGTGAAAACAACCTCTTCATCCCGAAGGTAAGCAAGCCCTAAAACTTCGATCAAATCATCACCGTCTCAAAGACACCGAACTAAATCAACGATAGTGTGTACACCCTGCGCCATCACAACCACATTAAACGTGGCTAAGGCCTTGCCGGGATTCGAAGTCGGGCCGGGTCCGCCAGCTACGCAAAAAATATTTTGATTCACAATCTTTGCGAACCGTGCTAGCTCCACCGCCCTTCCTTCCGTATGAGTCATAGCACTGACACAAAAAAGGTCCGCGTCCACGACCAGTTGCCAGAGACTACTTTTTGGATCAAGGTGGTCGATTGCTTCATCGATCCATACAACCTCGCACCCTAACGACTTTAACACAGCGCCGATAACGCCAAGAGCTTCTGCGACCATAGGGTCGAAGAAAGAAAACTGACTCATCACCCCTTGGTTTCTGGCGCCGACCAACACTGTTTTTTGTATTCTCATTCCTATTCCTCCTTAAAAGAGCATACTAAATCTAATACAATCAACACTCCAAGTTAATGAAAAAAAAGAATACCTCTTGATTTTTTTATCCAGATGTGATACAATAGATATGTAAGAAGTATGAAATCCCGTTATGCGGGATTTTTGAAACAAAAACAAAAAATAACAAATCGCTAAAAACGATTATTACCCCTTGCTGATTCGCAAGGCAGGTCTTGCGCCAGCCTCTCGACTGTGTTCGAGACGGCGTCTCGACGTCAAACACAAATTGTTCTTTCAATCTCCTTACCCAAAACCAATCCGCCGAAAAAGCGGATTTTTTGGTTCATAAAATTCCACAA
>PFAJ01000020.1 GCA_002773695.1 Candidatus Doudnabacteria bacterium CG10_big_fil_rev_8_21_14_0_10_41_10
TCTTGGCGAAAAAACAATCCGTCCCGCCGAAGGCGGGAATCCGAATTCATTTGGAAAAATGGGGGGAAATCAGTGGGCGGCGCTTTGCGCCGCCCACAATTCGGTCTCCGAAAAACCGTTAAGTTCTGTATTGGTGCCCCCACGAGGAATCGAACCTCGATCACAGGTTCCGGAAACCTGTACTTTATCCGTTAAGCTATGGAGGCGTAAATTCCACATAGGACCCCTGTGGAATTTCACTATTCCCTACCTTCTCATCGGCATTGTGAATTTCTTTACATATTGGTCAAGATCTGCGAAATCATCCACCGCTTCTTTTAGTTTGTTACTGGACGACCGACCGAACGCCACGGCTTCTACTCGCGTGCCATTAGCTTGCAGATATCGTACGGCGTCAACATAATCGCCGTCACCGGAAACTAAAATAATCGTATCAAGCTTCGACATCATTTGCACCATATCCATGGTTATCCCGACGTCCCAGTCGCCTTTTTTGGCACCGCCCGGAAAAATTTGCAGATCTTTTGCTTTCACCTCGTAGCCGGATTTTTCCAACGCGTCAAAAAAACTTTTTTCTTCCGCTATCGAAGCGCGAATTACATAGGCGATCGCTCTCACCAGTTTTCTATCGCCGACCGCGGCTTTCAAAATTGCTCCAAAATTCACGCGTGATTTATAAAGGCTCCGCGCGGAATAATACAAATTTTGTACATCTACAAAAACCGCAACTCTTTGATCTATATATTTTTTACTACTCATATTATTTTGTATTCCGGACACCACAACGGGTGATCCGGAATTCATTTCTTAAATTTATTTTTTAAATAATGTCGACCCTCTTGTCATCCTGACGAAAACATGCACTCAACTCGATTGGGTGTCAGGATCTCCCCACAACACAAATTTCCGCAGAGATTCTGAATCGAGTTCAGAATGACAAAAGATTTTTATCTGTATTATTAGTATGCATTAGTATATTAGTATCGCATCAGAGTATCTTTTCTTCAATCTTATCTTTCTCGACCTCATCCAGTTTCAGTGTCGCGGCATTCTCAATATTCGTCTTCAGTTTTTCATACTGATTACCAACGGTACCCATAGTATTAGCTGTGTTTTTTATATGCGTAGACAAAACGTCCAGATTTTTACCAAATTTTTCAGACTCCTGTTTGATCCCGGCAATCATTGACAATATTTGATGGGCGGCCTCGTTTATTTTCTGTCCACGCAGAGAAAGCATAATTATTTGTAAACTGTGATACAAACTGTTCGGAGAAACCAGATAAACTTTTTTATCTTTGGAATACTGGTAGGTTGCGGCGTCTTCTAAGATTTCCGTGAACACGCCTTCGGAAGGAATAAACATTAGGGCGAAATCAAACGTTCCTTCTTGCGGTAATATATATTTTTTATGAATCTCATCGATCCGTTTTTTAACGTCTTTCAAAAACGCTTTTTTAACACTCGCCGCCGCCTCGTCGGTTTTGGCCTCTTTATACAACCGATAATTCTCCATGCTGAACTTGCTGTCTATCGGTAACTTTTTGTCGCCTACCCTCACAACCGCGTCCACCATATCCCCGGATTTGAATTTATGCTGAAACTCGTAATGCGTACGTGGCAAAACCGGTGATAACAGATTTTCCAACATCTCTTCGCCAAAATTTCCCCGCAATTTTGGACTGGCTAAAGTTTCTGTCAGCTTGCGGATATCTGGACCAATCTGCGACATCTGACCCAACTCTTTTGACAGCGCGCCTATGACCTTTCCGGCGTTGTCTAACCGTTCATTAATAGCTCTATTGGTTTCATCAATGCTTTTTTGCATCCCTTCACGAGTGGCGTCCGTCCCCGACTTTATCTCTTTCATCCATTCCATCATAACTTTCATACTGTTATCGTCAGTCGGTTTTTCCGTCAGTTTTTTTAGATCGAGTAAAAAATACAGCAAGGTCCCAAAACCCACCACTAGAACCGTTATTATAATGTATAAAAATATATCTGCCATGTGATTTATTATAACAAAATTTACTTAATTCTTCGAGTTTCAGATTTTTTAGATTTAATATATACTAATACGTTACAAACAGGAGGAAAATATGCGGAAACTGCAAAGCGATGTGTTTCAGCTACCCCCTCTAATACTCCCTAGTTCACAGCCACTGTACCCGGAAACTATCACAAAAATACAAGAGCTGTCGGCCAAACCTAACGACGGATACCTCGAAATTCAAGAAATGGTCCCGGAAGGACTCCAACTAGTCTCGTTTACCAGTCGACTAAATGGACTAATCGCGCTACAAGATTTTTGGGCTCTTGGCGACGCGGTTATGAATTGGATTGGACAATGTGAAGACACTCTGACAACCGACGGTGCCTGGATCGAAATCTTCCCATCGGACTTTTGGCCATTCCCCTCTCGAGCAGTATTCGTAGAGCTTCTAAAGGCAAAACGGCTTCCGTCTCCAAACGTGAACCTTCCTTGTGCCATCGGCGCCCGCTTGATTTTCGATCAACTACCCCCGGTTGAGTGCTACACGGAAGAATTCATGTCAGCGCTTCTGAAGCCGGCCTTGTTCTTGACATACGAAGCCTGGATTACTAGTCGGCAAGGGGACAGACCTAAAAACCAGCTCGACCCTGACCGGTTCGAGATCGAAGTAGTCCATGCCCACCAAATGCCCCCAGAGTGACTTTTACAATAACTTTCTGACCATCATCAGAAAGTTTTTTTATTTTTGTTTCAAGGTCGTATCCTTGTATGACAAACGTTTTTATTTGAAAAATATCTATTTCTTCAAGGTCGTAATCGGCCTTGATTGCACTATATAAAATTTTCCTTTCGCGTATGCCCACTCAATATCACAGGGAAGCCGGTAGTGTTTTTCTATTCCGGCGCAAATTTTGGCAAGTTCCAAAATCTGCCTGCCGGTCAGTTTCTGTTTTCCAATATCTGCTTTCTTAACCGCTACCATTTTGTTACCATTTCCTTTCTTCACTAGCATTTTTTCTTGGTCCGACACATTGATGTCGATTAATACCATATCTTTTTTTGAAATAATATAGCTATCAGGCGTCACTTGTCCGGAAACAATCGTCTCGCCTAAACCATACCCCGCTTCTATCACCATTTGGTTTCGGTCTTCGGTTACCGGGTGCACGGTAAACGCAATCCCGGAAATTTCTGACTGTATCATCGCCTGTACCACCACCGCGACTGACACATGAGTGTTATGCAATTTTTTTTCTCTGCGATAAAATATCGCGCGGGGGGTAAAAAGCGACGACCAACAAAGCTTCACTTTTTTCAGTAAATCTTTTTCAGTTATATTCAAATAAGTTTCCAACTCCCCAGCCCAAGACGCAATCGAGCTGTCTTCTGCTGTGGCCGATGATCGCACAGCTACAAATCCTCCCCTCCTGGCCGAGGAGGAATGGACTGCGGAGCGGGGCGAGGTGGTGGAAGAAAACAATTGGTTATAAGACTTGATAATCTCCTCTCCTAAATCTGTGGGAAATTTTACATCAGCGATAAGATCGCGAATAACATTGGAATACCGATCGACCGAATTGATATCTTTATAAATTACTTTCTTAAGCTGCACGTCAATATCCGTTCCCAAATCAGTTTCATCCAAAAACCGATCAAACGCGGAAGCCAAAATAACAAACCCCGGTGGGACCGGAATTTTGGCGTTAGTCATTTCACCCAAAGAAGCTCCCTTACCGCCCGCTTCACCGACAGATTTTTTGTTTAGTTGTTTAAAAGTTTTTATGTATTTCATAATTTACATTTATCCTTCTGGCTCGCAAATTTATCCTTCGAGCGACTTGTCCGCCTAGGGCGGGTGTCGAGAAGATACAAAACAATTATACCAGATCTTGATATTTCCTGAAAACTTTACTATACTTCTATTCTGTAGGAGGAATACAAATGGAAACTATGCCATGGCACGCCCTCTCTTGCGGTTGGATTATCCTGCTTCAAGGTGGGGCAACATTTTTTCTTTCCATTAGTTGGACGGTCTTTATGAAGTCCGACAATTTCAAAGAAAGGCTCGTCACGGGAGCGGCGGCTACTATTCTTGGGTTACCGCTATTGGCGGTGGGGATCGCGGCGATGTTTTACGACAGCCAATCGTGCGTAACTGTTTGCCGGACTCTGGTCGCCTTGGAGGGAATATCCATATTTGGAGCCGCATTGTGGCTGGCGAAAACCAGTTCTCAAAACACCGTCTCAGAACGGATCTGGACCATTGGAATCGTTGTCGTGGGGATTGTCTTCATCACAGTGGCTATTTTTCCAAAGGTCCGCTTTTTGACCACCATGTAAAGTCGCTACGGCGGCTTTTTTTTGAAAATATCTTCAAGCAATGATACTATAAGGTAAAGAATATGAAACTCAATTCTAAAATTTCAAAAATCAAGGAAAGTCAAACTCTCAAACTAAACGCGAAGGCTATTGGGTTAAAAAAACAAGGACTGGATATCATAAACCTCACTGCTGGTGAGTTGGATTTCGATACCCCGAAAGTAATTCAAAATGAAGTCAGAAAAAAACTGGCTGAAAACAAATATACCCCGGTTCCCGGGCTGACTGAACTGCGTAAAAATATCGCGAGTTCCGTTCAAAAAAACTATCAAATAAAAACTTCTAAAAAAAACATTGTGGTCACGGCTGGCGGCAAGCAGGCGCTTTACGAAGTATTCCAAACAATTTTAAACCCCGGAGATGAGGTGCTAATCCCCATCCCTGCTTGGGTATCATATGAGCAACAAGTTCTGCTCACCGGAGGAAAACCTGTCTTCGTACCTTTAACAAAAACCTTCGACCTTGATGTATCAGAGATAAAAAAACACTTCACAAAAAAAACCAAAGCGCTAATTTTGAACTCTCCTCACAATCCAACAGGCGCTATTTTTACTAAAAAAAATCTCGAGGTGCTGAAAAAACTACTCAAGAATAAATCGATTTTTGTGATTTGTGACGATATCTACGAAAAACTGGTTTTTTCAAAAAAATATATTTTACCCTCGAAAATTCTGAAACCCTGCAAAAATCTGATAATCATCAATGGTTTCTCCAAAAGCCATGCTCTAACCGGGTGGCGGATTGGTTACGTGGCGGCAAATCCAGACATCGTCGAAACTATCGCCAAAATTCAAAGCCAAACGTCAGGCAATGCTTCGGTGATTTCACAATACGCGGCTCTTGCCGCGCTGAAATTCCCAAAGACCGATTACTTGCAAATTTTGCAAAAACGGCGCAGACTAGTGGGACGGCTTTTAAACGATCTACCAAAAATCTCTTTCAATTTTCCCGAGGGATCTTTTTACTTCTTTTTAAATATCAAAAAAATCGATCAAAACTCTAAGCAATTTTGCCAACGACTCCTAAAATCCACCGGCATATTACTAGTTCCCGGCGAAGCCTTCCGCGCTCGCGGATTTGTTAGATTATCATTCGCAGCAAGCGAAAAGAATCTGAAAACCGCAGTTAATAGATTGAGGAATTTTGTTGAAAATTATTAGCACCCAAAGAATACCAACCACCCTCTCCGATTTCGGAGAGGATTAATATAAATTAACTTATATGCGAAAAATTCCGGCCACCATGGCCACCCAACATCCGGACAACGCGTGCGCCCCTTACTGGGAAAAGGACGGCGACGGTTTTGTATCCAACTACGAAGAAATGGACGAGGCAATGTCTTGCTACCGTGATTTGGGCACGGAAGAATTTATGTGGGACTTTGAAGGCAAATACGCGGATGAAGCGGTTATTGACAAACTCTTTTCCAAATTTTACACCTTTTTTAAAAAAGCTCCTCTGGGAAAAGAAAAATTCCTTACTTTCCGTATTCCCAATATTTGGGAGGAAAAAGGATACGCTCTAATCCGCGCTTTAACGGTAATTTTAACAAGCGAAGACTTTGCCCGAGACTTAAAATTTCATACTCCGCCTTTGTTCGAAGTGATTTTACCCATGACCACCAGCGCCAAACAGCTCTTATACATCCAAAAATCTTTTCACGAGCTTGCCAAACTAAAGGCCAAAATTTTTAACCACAACCCTAAAAAAAATACTGATTATATCGAAGTAATCCCTTTGTTGGAAGGCATTGAGCACCAAATGGGTATCCGCAAAATTTTACAAGAGTATGTTCGAGGCCATAAAAAATATTTTGGATATACTCCGCCCTACATCCGTCCATTTTTAGCCCGTTCCGACCCGGCGGTGGTTTCCGGACATTTGGCAACTTTGCTAGCCAACAAAATCGCTCTATCAGAAATGTCGACTTTTTCAAAAAAATCAGGGATTCCCAGTCACCCTATCATCGGAGCGGGAAGTTTGCTTTTTCGCGGCGGCTTCAACCCTATGGAACCAAAAAAATTCGTATCACAATGCTCCGGTGTTCGCACTGTTACTGTGCAATCCGCTTATCGCTATGACTATCCCCTCGCTGCCGTAAAAAAATCTATCAGCTGGCTAGAAAATAATATTGCTAAATTTGCCGCGGAAATCATTTCAAAAAAAGAAATGCCGATAGCAATAAAAATCGCTAGAAAATTTGGAAGGTTCTACAACGAAACTTTGCCAAAAATACTTCCTCAAATGCAACCCATTTTCAAAGCGGTTCCTCGTAGAAGAGAAAGACGACTTCATATCGGCTTCCAAGCATACCAACGCCACATGGGAAAACAAGCGCTCCCCCGAGCGATCAATTTTACCGCTGCTTTTTACTCCATTGGTGTGCCACCGGAATTTATCGGCGCCGGTCGGGCAATTTACAAAATGAGCAAAACAGAACGTGAGATTCTGCATAAATACTACCCTTTCTTCACAAATGATTTTTTAAATGTTGGACGGTATCTAAATACCGAAAACTTAAAAAAATTAACAAGCCTCAACCTCAACTGGGGCTTGATAGAAAAAGATATCAGGCTTTTGGAAAAACATCTGGGCACGCATTTCAAGCCCAAGTCGCAAAATGACCAACTGCACAAAAACCTTACTTCACAAGCATTCATTCTGAAAAATAAACCGAAAGAACTGTCGCGTCTTATTACCGAAAGCGGAAAAATAAGAAAAAGCTTGGGTTAAGACCTTTACATTACTCCCCCCTCGCGGGGGAGAGTGCCCAGGTCTTTTACGACTATGAATCACGAAACTCTTTCAAATCCCTAATATCATCGCAAGCGGTTTGCCGAAGAAGGCAAAGCGCGCTGCAATCTGAATATTATTGTTCGAGCCTGCCTGTTGGAAGGCAGGCGTAGTCGAGGACTGCGTTGTCGTATCTTCTCGACTCGGCTCGAAATCTGCGACTTCTCGACTCGGCTCGAAATCTGCGACTTCTCGACTCGGCTCGAAATCTGCGACTTCTCGACTCGGCTAACGCCTCGCTCGAAGGATATTAACGACGTCTCGGACGGATCGCGATAATATGAAAAAAAATTCGTAATCCAAGGCCTATGAAAGAGCTGGACGGGAAAGGAGGGGTTGCAATCATTCAAAAACCAAATAACAGAGGGGGTGAAAGCGCGGATAAAAAAAGACTGCTCGATAACGCAGTCTATTTTATTTCAAAAATTACACCAGCTCCTGTTGGCGAACGTTGACAATCGTCAGTCGGGTAATGGCGGTCAATAAAATAACACCACCGGCGATCTGAACGGCGGAAAGCGCGATGCCTAAAAATATCCAGTTGACTACCGTCAACGCCAAAGGATATCCAAGCTCCATCAATGTCGCTACCGAAGCTTTTGTGTTTTTCAATCCTTGGTAATAAATCATCAACGCGACAAACCCGGTCAGCATCGCAATAATCAGGACGTTCCTCCAAAAAAGCCCTGTCATCATTCCAAACTGAAATTCTTCGAACTTCCAAACGTAAAAACACAAAAATAAAAAACCAAACACGAAACGCATGCCATTCACCAGGTGCAAGCTCAGGCTTTGCATAAGCCCCCTGCCAACCACCGTGCCGCCGGCCCAAAGCGTGGCTGCGCCAATTGCCAAAAATGGTCCCCAAATTGAAATGTTAGAGCCGGTTGCCCACAGGCTCCCCGGGCTTGCCCAGCCGAAAGTGACAAGGTAAGCCCCCGCGAGCGCGATCGGCGCGAACAACCAAAACTTCGATGTTAACTTTTCTTTTAAAAATACCACCGCCAGGGTAATAGCGAAAATGGGCTGAAGTTTCTGAAGCAAAGCCGCAATGGTGAAATTGTAATCCATCACCACCGCGCCCTGCACGTACAGGATAGCGCCCAAAGCCGATGCTCCGGCGCCGATATAAACCAAACCAAGCCACTGCTTGACAGAGATCTTCTTAAAATCTGCCCGGTGACGCAGAAGCCCGGGAAGACTGGCGATGCTGTTTATTGCATGCTCCAAAAATGAAATGAAACCAACGCCGAGTCCGCCTGTTAAAAGCGGTTTGCGAAAAGGCGCGTCGCCCGCCCAAAGCAACGACGCGACAACAACTAGCCAAGGAGCTTTTTTATTTTTATTCACTTCGTTAGCAATTTCCATGTGTTTTGTTTTTTCTTAATTTTTAAATAAAAAATACCCTATCAACTTTCAGGGCATTTACCTTACATTATGAAAAAAGTAAATTAATACCAAAAAATATCGTTCGAGCCTGCCTACCGGCAGGCCTGTCGAGAGCCGGCCTTTAAAAACCGGCTCCCCACAAGGGCGAAGAGTAAATCTTTGATATTCTCACCTTCTTTCATCCGGACTATACCGTCGGCCACGGAATTGCTCCGTGTCAGTCGCATCCATTTTTTAAATGGATGGAGTCGTGGGCTATACCACCGATTGGGAATTAGCATTTGTCATCCCGGGCTGAATCCGGGATCAAATATATATGCCTCACCCTACCCTGAAGGTTTTATTAGTTTTATTATAACACATCTTCCCCCCCTCCCCCCATTAACCCCATTCCACCCTTTGTTTAAGCTCTACTTTAGACTTTTAACCCCACACCAAAATACTTTCCTGCTGTGGTGTAGCAAGTCAGCAAAATGTCCGCTTAACTGTTCAGCGATATGTCCCCGGGAGCAAGATCAGTTAAGTTAA
>PFAJ01000028.1 GCA_002773695.1 Candidatus Doudnabacteria bacterium CG10_big_fil_rev_8_21_14_0_10_41_10
GTTGACAAAACAGGCAATATTTGATATCATTTTGTTTCAACATTATTAAAAATAAAGTAAATCCTCCCACCTCGACTAGCCGTCAAGGCGAGGTTTCTGACTCTGCTTCAAGGGATAACAAAGCCGAGATCAAGAGATAAAAAGTATAAATATGAAGAGATTTTTGAAAAAGAAAGTTCTGATTGAAGCGGCTATTTACGTCATATTAGCGATTGTTGTTTTTTCTATTGCCAGCGCTATCCGTAACGGGGGAGACGAGCCGGAGCCCAAGGAAAAAGTTGCCGGAGTTTCTATCGAAACCATTTCTATACAGAGAGGGGTAACCGTTCCTATAAAATTGTCCGGTCAGGTAAAAGCCAAGCAGTCCACTTCTATCCGCGCGTTAGCGCAGGGAACTGTTCAGCAAATTGCGCCGGTTGGAAGTACGGTTTCTCTCGGACAACAACTTTTCCGTTTGACCAATTCCAGTATTGAAACAAATTATTTAACCGCGCTTTCTTCTCTGTCAAACGCGCAGGCCAGTTTTTCACAAACCAAACTGGCTTCCGATACCTCTCTTAACCAAGTTGAACTTTCGGTCAAACAAGCAGAGGTTGCACTCGAGCAAGCGCGCGCTCAACTGAAAGATGCCGAGGTTACTAACAATATATCGAAAAGACAAGCAGAGGACAGCGCAAGAGTCGCTTATGATTCGGGGTATCGAACAATAGAAACAGTTATTAGGTTTTTGGGTGGGCCAAATTTAAACGACTATATATATGAAGACATATTAAGTAATGATGTAAATATACTAGGTGACATACGAAATTTGTTTAGCGCGTCGGTAAACAGTTTCAATTTACTCTCCCGACAACCAAACGGTGATTTATTGAAAGCTATAAACAATCTTGAAACTACTCTTATCTCTGTTAAAGATTTAACTCGTTCGACATGGACATTTTTACGCTTGGCTGTACCGGGTCCCGGATATTCCGAGGCATCGCTCAATACCGCCGTGCTTTCTGTTGGCGGGTATATTGACCAGTTAAACGGAACTGATACTCAAGTTAAACTGGCAAAAAATTCACTTAACGCAACGCAAGAACAAGCAGTGGTTACTATCGCTAATTTGGAAAGGCAGATTGAACTATCAGAAATTTCTCTGGCAAATACTAAAAACGCTTTGAACGCGCAAAGCGTCAACGCGCAGCTATCACAACTTGGATCGTCTTCCCAGTTAAATGGAGCTCAAGCCCAACTTGCCGGAGCTCGATTTCAGTTTGAAAATTTGGCACTGCCATCTCCTTTCGCGGGAACAGTGATTTCTCATGGAACCTCTGTCGGATCCCAGGTTTCTCCGGGACAAGAAATTCTCGAAATCGGAAATTTGGATATCATTGAAATCCGAGTTGAGGTTTTTTCATCTGCTTTAGAGGCTGTTGTTTTGGGTCAAACTGTCCTTATCAACGGGCAACCGGTTGGAAGGATCTCCGAGATAGAAGCAGCTGCCGACCTGGCGACTGGAAAAGTCGGTATAAAAGTAGAAGCGGATAATTCTTCAAAACAATTCATCTCCGGCAGTATTGCCGAGGTCGAATTTAATTTGGTGTACGATACCACCGAAACCATCTTTCTTCCTTTAAAATACGTGAAAGTCGGACAGAATAATAAAAAGGTTTTAGTGATGGTTGATGGTAAAGTATCCGAAAAAGAAGTGGAGCTCGGGCAACTGTTTGGTGATTTGGTAGAAATTACGGAAGGGTTATATGAAGGTGATTTGGTAATTATTGAGAACGGTGATTTTCTAAAAGCTGGAGATAAAGTAGAAGTAAAGAAGTAAAGGAGTAAATTTTCAATTTCGATTTATTCTCGACTGCTCCGTCCGCTCAAACGGACGGATTCGCTCGAACAATAATTTATTTATGCAAGAACAAAACAACAATCAAAACATAACCCCTCC
Organism: Candidatus Doudnabacteria bacterium CG10_big_fil_rev_8_21_14_0_10_41_10; assembly: GCA_002773695.1. Lineage (GTDB taxonomy): Bacteria > Patescibacteriota > Doudnabacteria > UBA920 > 2-01-FULL-50-11 > 1-14-0-10-41-10. The sequence continues at coordinate 1,940 of PFAJ01000028.1, forward strand.
ATCAGAAGGCGAAATCAATCGTAAAAAAATAGAAGACGGGAGTAAAAATCCGTTAAGTTTTTTTATTCGACGCTCCAGACTCACCGTCCTCATTGTTGTTGGAATCGCTATTTGGGGAGCGGTTGCCGGCTTATCTTTACCGCAGGAAGCCAACCCGGAGGTCAAGATCCCGTTTGGTGTGGTTACTACTGTTTTTCCAGGAGCTTCGCCAACCGATGTTGAAGAATTGGTTACGAATAAGATTGAAAAAAAAGTAGAAAATCTCGATAAAGTCAAACTGATAACCTCGGAGTCTTCTTTATCGTTTTCTTCCGTGTTCGTAGAATTCGAAGCCAGCGCTGATTTGGACAAAAGCATTCAGGATTTAAAAGACGCGGTTTCAGAAGTTCGGGGCTTGCCAAACGAAGCCGAAGACCCGGAAGCGATGGGTATTAACTTTAACGATTTTCCGGTAGTAACTTTTTCTGTGGTTGGGGATTTGACCGATATAGAGCTGAAAAATCTTGGGGAGACTATTCAAAAAGAACTCGAATCAATTTCCGGAGTTTCGAATGTTTCAGTGACCGGAATACGCGAGCGCGAAATTTCGGTAAAAGTTAACCCGGGTGAACTAGAGCGGTTAGGGATTTCTATCAACCAGGTAGTCGGCGCGATGCAAGCGGCAAATATCAGTTTGCCACTCGGTGATGTCGAGGTGGGGGAACTAAGTTACAATGTCACAAGTTCTGGAAAATTTAATTCGGTAGAAGATCTAAACAATGTAGTGGTAAAAAGTTCTCCCGCAGGATCCGTATTTCTTTCCGATGTCGCAAAAATTTCTGATGGTCTAAGAGAAGCAAAATCTATTTCACGAGTGTCGTTGGACGGTGGACAGCCAAAACCCGCTATTTCTTTGCAGATTTTTAAAAGAACCGGCGGTAATATTATAGAAATTGTTGACGCGGCCAAAGAAAAAATTGAAAACTTGGAAACAGAAGGCGTGATTCCGGTTACCGCCCAAGTAGAGGTAACAAACGATGTCTCGCAGTTTATCCGACAAGATTTCACTACTCTACGTAATTCCGGTCTTCAAACTATAGTTATTATATTTATTTTGCTTACGCTGGCTTTAAGTTTCCGAAAAGCGGTAACGGCGATATTGTCAATCCCGTTGGTATTTATGATGGCTTTGGGGATATTGTCACTGACCGGTTCCACTTTGAACAGTTTAGTATTGTTTTCATTGGTTTTATCCATGGGATTACTGGTGGACACGATAATTGTTTTATTGGAAGGGATACATGATGGTTTAAAACAAGGCTTTTCCCCAAGCGAAGCCTCAATTTATTCTCTTCAAACTTATATATGGCCGGTGTTAGCCGGCGTATTAACCACAATATCCGCATTTATCCCCATGTTTTTGGTTAGTGGTATAATGGGTGAATTTTTGAAAACTTTACCTATTACCATTGCGGCAACGCTTGGATCTTCATTATTTGTGGGGTTGGTCATTATGCCGGGTATTGCGGCCCTACTTTTGCGGACTGGGCGAAAAGTTGATGTGGAAAAGGATACTATTTTTGAAAAATATCTTATCCACAGGACAGAAGCTTTGTATTCCCGGTTTATAACAAGGATTATTGCCTCGAGAAGTTTAAAACGAAGGTTTGTTGGGGTATTGGCCGGGTTATTTGTTGTGGCGGTTGGTTTGGTTGCCTTGGGGATTATCCCCATTCAGCTGTTTCCGGTTATTGATGTTGACTATTTTACTGTAAATATCGAGTTACTAACAGGTTCACCTTTGGAAAGCAGTAATAAAATAACAATAGAAGTGGAAAATCAGATACTGGAGTTGTCTGAAGTCAAAAATTTTGTCACAAATATCGGGGTAGTATTGAACACTGGTGAAGGGGGAGTGGGCGGAAGTAACGAAAATACTGCCCAGATTGTGGTCAATTTGACCGTCCTTAATGAGCGCGATCGGAAGAGTTTTGACATCGCCGCGGATTTGCGAGAAAAATTTGAGGGTATTGCCGGCGCCACCATCACCGTCTCCGAGCTGACCGCCGGTCCGCCAACAGGAGCGCCTGTCGAAATCCGGATAACGGGGAATGATTTTATTGATATTGATACCGCGGCCGGTCAGGTGGTCGGGCTACTGGAAGAAATTGATGGCGTGATAAATATTGAAAGCGATAGCAAATTGTCGCCGCCGGAATTTTCTTTTGAGCTTGTCCATGACAACATGGGCCGATACGGGTTAACCGCGGCATCTGTCGCCACTGGATTACGAGCGGCAGTCGAGGGAGTGACCGCGACTAACATAACCTTGGACGGAGACGATATCGATGTCGTGGTTACTTTTTCCGGATCGAAAATAAGTTCCGTCGAAGAGTTAAAAAATCTCGGGATCGTTTCTCCTTCCGGGCAAGTCGTGAAATTGGATCAGATCGCTCGGTTTGAAATTTCGCCGTCGCTTGAAGTTGTTCGTCATAGAAATTTAGATCGGGTCGTAAATATTCGAGGCGACGTGGAGGGTACCAGTTCAAGTGTTGTAAAAAAAGTATTCGAGGAAAAAATCGCGGAAGTTAATTTACCAAAAAATGTGAGTGCCCAGTTTGGGGGCGAGGTAGAAGACATCCAACAATCGTTTACCGAGTTGTGGTATTCGATGATCGTTGCTGTCATTTTAATTTTATTTATTATGACCGTGCAGTTTGATTCTTTCAAACAACCGTTCATAATTATTTTAACTTTGCCGCTTGCCGTAATCGGTGTCGTCTTCGGAACATTTATTTTAGGACTGGAGTTTGGCTTCGCAACATTTCTGGGAGTGGTCGCTTTGTCTGGTATTGTTGTCAACGACGCTATCATTTTAATAGATAGAATTAACTACAATTTGAAGACCAGAAAACTGAAAATTTCGGAGTCGATTGTCGAGGCTGGAAATGCTCGGCTCGAGCCGATAATTATGACCACCCTAACAACCATAGCAGGGGTTACACCTCTGGCTTTTGCAGACGCATTTTGGAGAGGGCTCTCTGTAGCCGTTGCTTTCGGGATCGCTTTTGCGACTGTTTTGACAATGGTGCTTGTGCCAATTTTGTATTTGAAATTTGAAGGTAAGGCTTGGATGAAAAAAAGAGTATCTGGAGAAATTTAGCCTCGCCGATGAAAAATAAAACCCCGACTGTGGTCGGGGTTTTTGTTTGTGAAACTGGCATTAAACAAAAAAAGTTATTAAATAGTGTTTGTCAGCCAGTTTCACAACATAAATATTGGTATTTTTTAGAACCTTATCAATACAAAAATGTAAAAAGTAGGAAATTTTTTTTGGAAACACTCTTCCCAAAATGCAATTTTCTTGTTTTAATACAATTTTTTTTTGCATCTCGGGAAATAAATCAGTTTTGGGAAATCATTTTTAGGAAAAATTTATTATTATTTTCTTTAAATAAGTTTGTGAAACATACGATTTTACAAGTTATCAACAGATCAAATGAACTCAGAGTGATAACGATTCTTCTATAAAAAATAAAGAATTAAAAAATAAGGGTTTTATTCTTTTTATCCCGTAACAAGGTGGAGTGATGGCTTGTTGACACAACCGTTAATCTTTTAACAAATATTTTCTATAATGAATATAGAAATCTCGGATATCCGATATAGGACTTCAACCAGATTACATAGGGCAGAAACAGATAAAAAGAAACAAATCGGCAAAACATAAAAATTCAAGGAAAAAAGATTCCAGCAGTACCTAAAAATTTAAACCTGTCATAGCGTTTTCCCGCAGGATATCGCTTGACGGTTGTCAGTTAAAAACTAACCTCAAGGTGACCTAGTTTAAAGTTCTAGAATGGTCATTTGAGGTTGGTGAAACTTCCACTCAAGAACTCTGGATTTAGACAAAAAGAAAACGACCCGGAAGTAATGCAAATGGATAATAAACCCGCAGGATTTTTTATATGAGCATTATTGAGAGCCGTTTTCTATTTGGATTATATCACAAAAATGATTCGCAACAAAGATCATTTTTAGACGGCCTAACCAAATCCCTTTTCCTGCAAATAGCTACTTCCTTTAACTAACCTTCCTCACAACGTTTGATCCCTGAAAAAAGCAATCTAAGAACTTTCCACATATAGGAGCTCGAAAACAATTACTGAAATCAAACGAGAAAAACTAAATAATTTCAAGGACAGGCACCATACCTGTCCTTGATCAATTAAATGGTCAAGCCAATAAAACAAAACCAAAATGAAGAGGTGGGGAACCTCCTCTCTCTACATGAGGCTTCGAAACTCTCCGGGTATCACGCGGACTACCTTTCGTTTTTGGCTCGTACCGGAAAACTCAAAGCACAGAAGATCGGCCGTAACTGGGTAACAACAAAAACCGCACTTCAAAGACTCAATGATAAAGATATTGAGGAAATATCAGATGAGTCAGGTAAAAAAATACCAGTCAGAATAATTGATCCTGTGGTTGAGAGTAGACGAGGCCAAGGATCGGAGTTTGATAAGTTGTTAAAACTTCAGCAGGCGTTAACCGAGGCAGACATAAAAGTTAGCGTTGCAAGGTTGGAGAGTGACCAGAGCAAGCTAGAGATCTTACGAAGAAATATCACTGAAGTCAGCGAAGAATCGTATGGGAAAAACGATACGGTTGAATTTCCAAAAACACTTGAAGAGACAGCCCCGCCAGCGACTGTTCCGCAAAGTTATGCACCAAGTCCAAAACAAGAAACACAAGAGGTAGAAAAACCGTCACTGTTAAGACACCCAGCCTGGAAAGTGTTGGGTTTTATCTTATTGCTTTTGACCATCGGTGGATCGACGATGTATTCTTCAATCTATTCTTCAAAAAATCAAAAAGAAGCTTTCAATGAAATTGCTTATAATTTTGAACAATTTATCGGGGCTCAATACCAACCGCAAATTGATGGGCCCTTAGTTCAGTCAGTCGATCAGTTCGGTGGTCGGGTATCTTTGGTAAAGAGTGGCGACCCTTTATTGGATTTGGCTTTTCCTGAATTGGCCGTTGATACAAAGACTGACGTTGTTGTGGCACCCGTAACAATTGAAACGTTAGAAACCTTTGTGCCAAAGAAAGGGCAGACAATTGTAGACTCGCAGGTTTATGAGGTGACGGCTGAACAGAAAGGTCTTCAAAAATCTAAATTTGAAAAACCAGTCAAAGTAACATTTACTTACGACAAAGAAGATATCCAAGGTTTTAACGAAGATGAACTGGGTATTTTCTATTGGGACGAAATACAACTTGAATGGGTAGAGTTGCCAGGTGGGGAGATTGATCCGTTTACGAAAAAAGTTTCGGCTTACACTAGCCACTTTACTATCTTTGCACTTATAGCTAAAGAAAAAGAAGTTCCATCTGCAATTGTTTATGTCGGTGGAAATGGTTTACCGGGATTGCAAGGAGTGCCTGGCCCACAGGGAGCATCTGGGAAGGATGGTCCGCAAGGGCTACAAGGCGAGGCTGGTTCGCAAGGCCCGCCAGGGAGCGGGGGAATAGTAGTTGCCCCGACTTCACCAACAAACGGAGGGACAGCTGGATCATTTACATATCTTTCAGCAAACCACGCCACTATAAACACTTTATCTGTTGGAAATTTAGAGGTTACATCTGGGGCATCATTCAACACCATCTCGGCAACGTCTGCCACGACCACTAATTTAGCCATTAGTGGTCTTCAAAGTTGTACAGAAATAGAAACTGACGCTTTCGGTACGGTGGTATGCGGGATTGATGATAGTAGTCCCAGTTCGCAGTTCAATATTTTTGCAAATAATATTTTAGCGCCAACCTCTACGACTGCCAACCTCGCGCTTGGTGGGACCACTACTGACACCGCTATTTTTTATTTCGATATTGAAAATGAAAAAATCACTGCTTCGTCCTCGATTACCACTTCGAATTTTTTAACCGCCACCACCACCAACGCGACCACTGGTGATTTAATAAAAATAGTTGTAAATAATACTGGCTTTACTGGAAGTGCTTTAAACATCCAACAATTAGACGGTTCAAAAATTGTAGAGTTTGTTGGGAATCCACACAGTACCTCTACCATCCGTTCCGGTCTCAATGTTGATGACGGCACTTTCGTAGTTAATGCAAATGAAAATCGCGTGGGTGTTGGCAATGCAAATCCAACGTCGACCTTTTCTGTTATCGGCGATGTAAATTTTCAGCGCTCTGATGGCGCTTCACTGATAAAAATTGATACCGCAGGACACGTAACGGTTGCGACCTCTGACCCACAAGCAAACTATGGCTTTACCGTAGCGACAACAACTTATTTTGCAAATACTGTCGCTTTCGGCGGTGGCATCACTTACTCCGGTGGCTCGACTTTTCCTTCGGCAACCACCACAGACACACTAAACGTTGGTGGAACACTAGCCGTTGCCACCACCACCTCGCAGAGTTGGGATTTGCAGGTTGGGGCTGACGCGCTGTTTGGTGGAAACGTTTACACTCTTGGATCGGCAACGACCACCGGCTCCTTTGCCGCCGGCGGAACCCTGTATGTTCAAGAAGATACCGGACGAGTTGGGATCGGGACGGCTAGTCCGAGTCACAAATTAGATGTTCGTGGAAATGTAAATGTCCAAGGTGGATTCGGTAACTCATATATTGATATCAATCACGCTTCAGTATGGCGTTTTGAGGTTCAGAACAGCGTTTTTTCTATAAAAGAAAACAGTATAACCCCAAGGTTAACGATCCAAATCGGTGGCAACGTCGGAATTGGCCTAACTACTCCAACCTCAACCTTGTCGGTTGTAGACTCCTTCGCTGTCTGGGGAGCAAGCGTCGGACAAGATGTTTTCTCAGTTGACTCCTTCGGCAACGCTACCACTTCCCAAACCCTGCACGTCGGAACAACCCTGGAACTAAACGATGACTACATCACCGACCTCACAGGCTCCGGACTTTCGGTTGTTTCAGGCGCTCTTTCCGTCACCTCTGGAGCAGGAAGTAACTGGGCTTTTTCTCCTTTTGCTGATGCG
>PFAJ01000041.1:0-8244 GCA_002773695.1 Candidatus Doudnabacteria bacterium CG10_big_fil_rev_8_21_14_0_10_41_10
TGAAGCCTGGGGTTCGCTCCCAAAAAGGGATATTAAAAAGTTTATTTTAAAAATTTTACCAAGATCAATAGAAAAACTTCCCACCCCTTCCCTCCCCTGGCTAGGGGAGGGATTAGGAGAGGAGTCGATTACCAATCTGTGAAAAATCTTTGAATGAGAATTTTACCAAGGTCAATAGAAAAATTAATAAACGAGTTTGCCAAACTCCCCGGCATCGGGCCAAAGTCCGCTTCGCGCCTGACTTTTTATTTATACAAACTCCCCGATCATGTCATCGAAGTTTTTGGTGAATCGGTAAAGCAACTCAAAACCGGCGTTCACTCCTGCAAAAATTGCCACAATATGTCGGAGACGGAAATCTGTTCAATTTGTTCAAATACCGCTCGCAATCAAAATCTGGTTTGCGTTGTCGAAGATCCTTTGGATGTTTTAGCCATAGAACACACCGGAAAATTTGACGGGGTTTATCACGTCTTAGGAGGCACCATTTCCCCCATCGACGGCATCGGTCCGGAAAACCTAAAAATTGCCGAGCTGGTTTCAAGAGTAAAAATGCTCAAAAACAATAATAATAGCGTGGAAATAATTCTAGCTATGAATCCTTCGCTCGAAGGTGATGCCACGGTTATGTATATATCAAAGCAACTGCGAGAAATCAAAGTCAAACTGACCAAACTTGCGCGCGGGATCCCGGTTGGCGGTGAGTTAGAATACACCGACGAGTCAACCTTGTCGGATGCTTTGAACTACAGGAAAGAGATATAAACCTATATGTCAAAGGGAGTCTTTGCTAGGTTTGGCAAAGACTCCCTTTGACATTATTATGAATTCTTATCCACAACACCAATAAATACTGCATATTTAGTGCTCACAAGAAGAAAGCCACCGGCACGCAGATGGGCGTATTCGGTTGCGGCTAGCTGGGAGTTCCGGCAAAGCCGATATGACATGAACCGCCAGCCCGAAGGCAGGCAGTTCAATTTTTTCATACAGACTTTAGACGTGTCATTGCTTCTCCCCCTTCGGGAGATCACAATGACAATTTTTTTATTTAAACTTTATCCTCTTTGCCCCAAATACGCCCTATGCTATAATTTTTGTAATATGGCTAATACCACGCATGAAGAAAAATGCTGACAGAACATTAGCGCCCGGCGGATACTGCGCCCGCCATTTCCAAGGAGGAAGCATCCCTCTTTCCCGCCCAAATTGATTTGACCACCTCACACGACCACTTAAGGGCAAAGCGGCAGGCGGATTATGCTCGTAAAAAGAAATGGACCCCATCTAATAATAAGGCTAATCCGCCATAGGGCGCCCCATAAAGGCGCCCTTTTTTTAACTACAAGGGTGACCCTTGCTACTGCAAGGGTCACCCTTGTTGATGCACGTGTCACATCACTTGACATCCAAATTCAGATACGATATTATCTATATGAAGTAAAAATCCGCGAAAAAAAAGGTTGGACCCTCCCGCGTCCAAATTCACCCTAATTGTAGGGTCCAACCGCAGTTTTCCCTCCGACGGGCGTCTTGGACACCCACCATATGCGATCGGGCCTTCCTTGGTTCCCGCCAGAGGCCCGATCGCCCTCGGAAAACTCTAGGAGGAGTTAATAAATCGAGCAAATTGCTCAATCTTTACGACCATGTCTTGCGACATGGCGTTTTGATTTTACCCCTTTCCCCCCATTATCCCCTTTACACTCTTTCTATATAATTTTGCCTTATTTAAGCTATTTTAAAAAATTCTTCACTCAAAGCAATTACACCAAAAGCTCGATATGATAGTATTTTTAAGTATTAAATTTGGGAAAGAGTGGGCTTTCCGGCGATCGGAATCGGAACCATGGTACACGACGGATTCGGTTCCGCCGAGGTATTTCATGAAAATCACCGCCAAACCAATGAAATTTCGCTTGCGATCCCCGTTTCCGCCCCGAACCGCTTAATAGGGCGATAAATCAAGAGCAAAATCCAGCCCGAGCGATCCGCTCGGCACTCTTTCCCCCCATGCCAGTGGCAAGGAACCATTGGCTCATCGGTAAGGGACCGATGTCGAATCGCGCACTGCGACACTGCCCCGGCAGTAGGTCACCAAGACTACGCCAGCCGACAAGTGAATATTTGAGCCCGTCCCATTTCCAGGGTCGGGCTCAAAATCTTTATAGGAACATATGTCATACAACTCTCATAAAATTTATAAAACATAGACAAAAAACTCTCTGGACCGCGCGCGCCTCCGATCACGGGGACGCGATTTTTTATTTAATTAGACATATATGTCGCATGTGCTCATCGGAACCGCCAAGAGATTGCTTCGTCCCCCTCGACTACGCTCGGGGTCCTCGCAATGACAAAAAAACACCTTTTTCAAGGTGCTTTTTTATTCCAGATTCAACTTCTAAATCTTTACTATTTCCACTTCCGTGAAATGTTGGCGGTGTCCCTTTTTTCTTCGGTAACGAGTCTTGTTGTGGTACTTCATAACCAGCACTTTTCTGGCGCGCGCCTGTTTCAAAACTTTTCCTTCCACCGTAGCACCTTTGACCCGCGGTTTTCCAACCTCGACTTTGTCGCCGTCGGCGACCAAAAGCACGTTATCAAAAGCGACTTTGTCTCCGGCTTTGCCTTCCAATTTTTCTACTTGGATTTTATCACCGGTTTTGACAATAAACTGTTTGCCACCGGTTTGGATTACTGCGAATTTCATTATTTTTCTTCGGGCGAAGCGCGAGCGAAGTCGAGAAGTTCCCGACAGGCTCGAACGGTATCGTCTCTTGTTTTTAAATTAATTAAAAATGGACTCCTCGGTCCTTTGATATACTAGCAAAATCCAAATTTTATGTCAAACCCGTATTCTTTGGTTATTTGTCATTTGAAATTTGGATTTTTACCAGGTCTCCTGTCGCCCACCCATACTCCTCGGCGATTCCGGCGTTTACCTCCAAAACATAGTTAGCCAATTTGTTAGGTGAATATCTGGGCGGGAAAAGCTCTTCGGATGTTGGAACATTTTTTTCAATATGAACTATCCGATCGTCAGAAATCCATATAATATCGAGTGGAATTAAAGTGTCCTTCATCCAAAAACTTCTCTGCCCATATCCTTCAAACACAAACAGCATCCCCATGTCTTTGGGTAATTTTTTTCGATTCATGAGTCCTTGTGATCTTTCTTGATCATTATCGGCTATTTCGACAAAGATTTCTTTTTCCCCTATCACCACACTTCCCGACACACTCTCAAAGTTAACTTGCGAACCGCAGGAAAAAGCCAGCAACACCAATGGCAAGACTATTAACATTTTTACTTTTTGCATTTCACTTTTAAATTTTGACATTTTAATTTTTGATTTTACGATGGTATCCAATAACCAAAAAACCGCCCAACAAAACCATTACCGCAAACAATACAGCGAGCGCCACCACTTTTCCAGCCGATTGCAAAAAAAGTCCCGACACCCCAAAGGCCGCCGAGAAAAAATACAAAACCATTACCGCCTGCCGATGGGACAGGCCAATATCAAGCAGCCGAAAATGCAAATGTTTACGGTCGCCGGTAAACGGTGAAAACTGGTTCATTGTTCTTCGCAAAATCACCCAAGCAACATCCAAAATCGGGATCCCCATTATCAAAAGCGCGGTCGCCACTTTCCCGCCGGAAATAATAGCGAGCGCCCCAATCATAAATCCGGCAAAAGTACTCCCACCTTCGCCCAAATAAATCTTTGCCGGGTGAAAATTCCACGGTAAAAATCCCAAAATCGCGCCTGCAAACATTATGGAAAGCAGTGCGGTATCTGGCTGCGAAACTTGGGGAATTTGTGACAGAAGAAATAAAACAATCGCGCCAATCCCCGCGACTCCGGAAACCAAACCGTCAAGACCGTCTAAAAATTTGGTGGTATAAATCATCCCCAAAACCCAAACAAAAATAAAAATTCCGCCGAATAACGGATAGCTCAAAATTTTAACGGTGTCAAACAAAATTGCGCCGCCAAACGGGTTGTTGATGTAAGAAAGCTGTACGCCAGAAACAATCAAGGCAACAACTGCCAAAACTGGAAACAAAAACTGATAGCGAGGAGCCAATACAAACCGATCGTCCAAATACCCGCCCAAAGCCAAGATAAACCCACCGACCAGTATCCCCCACAAATAATTATTTTTTATAAATAGCCCAAAAAACTCCGGCCAAAATATTTGCCAGACGGCAATAACCGAGGCAAACCCCAAAAAAACCGCCCAACCGCCAAGCTTGGGTACAGGAGCGCTTTGAACTTTGCGCGGGCTATCTGGTTGATCCAAAACTTGGGTGCGAAAAGCAAATTTTCTTACCAGCGGAGTAAATACAAAAAGCACCAGTCCAAACGGGATAAAAAACGCGAGTAAATGTTCTTGGATCATAATTGTGTTTAATTACTCAACTCTTTCGGTTCAGTTATCTGGCCCTGATCCTTTTTTCTTCGATGTTTCGGCGTCACCCAAAACTCCATATATTTCCCTAACATCAAACGAGTATAAGCATCAACCGCGGGAATCGCCGTGAAAAAAATCGAGGTAAATGGCGAGATGATCCATTGCAAACCCATAATAACCGAATCGAATTTTGAGCGATGTGACGGACGCTTTGGTAAAAAAATAAAATAGACAACCACCGAAATTACCAAAAAAGAAGCGGCAAAAGTCATAATAGCTCCGGTAAACAGTCCGAGGTTGGAAGCAAACACGCGGTTGTCAAAACGCGCTCCACCTAGCAACAACGGTAACCACCCTAAAATCGCGATAATAATCGGAGCGGTAGACCAAAAATAGTACCCTTCCATCATTTGATAAAAATATAAAATCTTTTTCCAAGTCGGAATCATTTTATTTTTTACAAATCCATACATTACGTACGGCACATCAGTAACCCCCCAGGCCCAACGTCGATACTGTTTGTATTGCCCGGAAAGAGAATTTAAATATGAATTCAGCAATACTCCGTCCATAGAAAGCGTGGTGAACAACGGAACGCTTTTGTAGTTCCCATTATAGTGCAGAAAACATCTCCAAAAAATTTGAGAGTCGTCGGGGATGACATCCACCGGCCAAAAATCGACATCCACCAAATTTTTTAGACTTCTGGAATGCGAAGAAAAGTTACGCAGGCGGTCCGGGCGAGATGACTCAATCATTTGCCAGTAACTTGCGCTGACTGAAGCGATCCGATTTATAGCCGGCATATCCCAAACATTGTTGTTATACAGCATCACCGGCTGGAATGAAGATTGAATCCTGTTTTCTGTTGTTAAAAAAGTGTATGTGAGTTGAGCAAAAAAATCCGGCTTGACCACAGTGTCCGCATCGAACGATGAAACAATAACTTTGTCATAAGGAATCTTTAATTCGTCTATTAGACCTATGGTCTGTTTGCACGCAAAGGTTAAATTTGCTCCTTTTACCTTGGCTTCACCTTCTATTCCTTCCGGATGCATGATTACTAAAAATTTGAAAAAAACATTTTCATAATGCTGTTTTAGTTTTTGAGCAAGGACCCGACTTTTCTTCCCCGCGCGCTCTTCTTGAGCTAAAACCAAAATAATTTTATCTTTAGAAAAACTATTTTTTTTATAAGACTCAATCGACATTGTCAAAACTTCTTCCGGCTCTTTGTAGGTCGGCATTATCACCAGATGATAAATTTCTTTATAATCCAAACTCGGATCGATCTTGTCGATTTTTTTTAAATTTATTATCTCTGCTTCCAAATCCTCGATTTTATTTCGATCCAACTCATAAGCCACTTGAACGGTCAACTCCTCTATAAAATCACTAACCGATAAAAGTTTTTCACATCGCTCCAACCAGTTATACCGTTCATGGATATTCATTTTGTTTCTAGTATGAAAAAGGTGGGTATACATATTGATCCCTTTTAGAAGCCAGTAGATATCAAACAAAATAATGAAAATCGCCACATAAAAAGGTTTATAATATGACAGCCCTACCGCCAGAATAAAAGTCCCCCACGTCAAAATCCCGGGGATCATTTCAAAAAATCGATATAGTCGGGGTTTTGCGGCTAAAAACATTTTTAGGTATGAGTTAGGAATACAATGTTTAAGGTGGCGATAAACAACAATCCTTGCAAAACCGCGGAACAAAAATTGATAATGGAAGGCAACAATTGATCAAACCGGAAGATGTAATATGAAATAATAGTGTTGATCCCGGTTACAACCAAACCGATCAATGGAAGAAAGAAAAACCGAAATCCAGAACCGACTAATTCTACCCCATAAAAAGCATTCGCATGGAGAGGGATTGGCTTATCTTGCGCTTTGATGTTGATTATGATTACTATCCACATTATAATATTAATAAGAAGGGCAACCAGTAGTGGATAACGTTGCCATCTGTCAGAAATAAAATCACTTCGAAAAAAAGACAAAACTACTTGCTTTGTCCACAAATACCCTGATTTAATTTGAAAAAATATTGTCATTGAATACTGGTATTGTACAAAAAACTGGCATTTTTTTCAAGCAGATTTTAAATGGGCAAATTTATTCTAAACCACAGCCGACTGCTGGTAATTGTAATCCTCCTGGCGAAATTTAGTCTGGGGCTTTTTACAATGCTTGGAGATTCGGCAGTTGTCGACGAAATCGCGCATATTCCGGCAGGTTACAGTTATGTGGCTTATAGCGACTTCCGGCTAAACCCGGAACACCCCCCGTTATTGAAAGATTTAGCTGGCGCGCCTTTATTGCTTACCGATGTGGAATTTCCCAAAGATCATATCAGCTGGACCGAAGACGTGAACGGACAATGGGAATCGGGCTGGCATTTTCTTTATCACTACGGCAACAACCCGGACCTGGTATTATTTTTCTCCCGACTGCCGCTACTGTTACTATCAGTACTTTTCGGTTTGATGATTTATCTGTTCTCTAAAAAGTTCTTTGGAACCAGCGTCGCGTTACTGGCAACTTTCTTTTTTGCTCTATCGCCAAACTTTTTAGGCCACTCGCACCTGGTCACAACCGACATGGGAATCGCGGCGTTTACTTTTTTGGCGCTTGCTTCACTCGCGTATTTTTTGAAATACCCATCAACTAGGACTTTTATTTTGGCGACGCTCGCGCTCGCTTCCGCCCATATCACCAAATTTTCTTCCGTCACACTGGTCCCTTTTTATTTCGGAATTTTTGCGATCGCTTGCATAAGCGCGAAAGAGCCTCTGCAAGTTAAATTGTTCGAGTTAAAAAGTTTAAAAAATAAATTTTGGAAAAAGTTTTTGAGTTTTGGATTACCGTATATTTTTATGATGGCTGGTTCGATGTTGGTCGTTTGGATTTTTTATATTTTCCACACACTGAACTTTCCCCAAGAAAAACAAGCGGAACTTATCCAAACTGTAACAGCCAGTTACCCGGATATTGTTAGAAATACGCTTTTAACCCTTTCGAGAACACCGTTTTTAAAAGCAATCACACAGTATATTTTGGGCGTTACCATGGTTTTTGGGAGGGTTGCTGGCGGAAACACGACTTTCTTTTTGGGTGAAGTAACCAACCAAAGTTTTAAGCTTTACTTCCCTGTTTCGTATCTTTTAAAAACGCCTTTGTCGTTTTTACTATTTGTCGCGCTTAGCTCTATTCTGCTTTTTAGAGACGCGATACAAGCAAAGCTCAAAATCCTTTCTAAAAAAGGACCACCAAAGGCGAAAGTAAAAAAATTCTGGGTCGATATAAAAACTTACGCCAAAAACTATCTGACGGAAATTATATTTTTCCTGTTTATTCTCTATTACGCGCTTATTTCAATAACTGGCAATCTAAATCTTGGAATCCGCCACCTCTTCCCGATTTTACCGCTTATTTATGTTTTAGTTTCCAAACGTTCTCTGCGTTTCCTCGAGAATTTTAAAACCACGTCCGGAAAACTGCTTGCAAACGGTTTTCTTACGGTGATCGTAGTTTGGTTCGCGCTTTCCTCGGTGCTTGCCTTCCCCTCTTATATTTCTTATTACAACGAAATTATCGGCGGCTCGGGAAACGCATATCTTTACTTTACCGACTCCAATGTTGACTGGGGACAAGATTTAAAACGGTTTAGCAACTGGCTAAAAGACCACCCGGAAATCGATAAAATAAAACTCGACTACTTTGGCGGCGGCGAGCCGAAATATTATATGTGTTTAAGAAAATTCGACGAAACCGGGAAACTAATAAAAAACGCAAGCGGGTATAACTG
>PFAJ01000041.1:8252-12762 GCA_002773695.1 Candidatus Doudnabacteria bacterium CG10_big_fil_rev_8_21_14_0_10_41_10
TACGGCCAGCAAGACTATGATTGGCTGCGCGACCAGGAGCCTTACGCCAAAATCGGCAATTCGATATTTATTTATAGGATTAGATAGGCTCTGAATTATAAAAATCAAACTTTATAATTTGTAACTTTGAACCTTGTTTAAAAAAACGCCTTCTTACTAGAGAAGGCTTTTTTGTGCCACTTCTATTTCTAAATTTTTAGCGTTTAAAAAATCATCAAAAATCTCTCCTTACGTAAAAGTTCGATACTTAGAAGTATGAAATTTTTTCGTAATCTGAATTAGCTTGTTTTTTAAAATAACAACAATAAACCTCCCCCGACCAAACGATTAAGGAATCTCCTGATACCCGCCGAAGCCAAGGATCCGGCTGGGAGACGGATAAAATCCTTATATCTTTGAGAGCTCGGCTACTCTTTTTTTTATTTAATAGGAGTTCCGGGATTGAACCAACCCGGAACTTGATCACTTGATCCCGGGGAAGAAATTGGCCAATCCCTTGCGGCGGCAAACCCGCAAGTCCTGTTTAACTTAAAAAAGCAACCCTTTGATGAAAGGGTTGCTTTTTTTGTTTATTGCTTGCTTATTCAATAACCGTTCCTTTTAACTTCTTCCCGTTTAAAATGTTTTGTAAATTTTTTGAATCTCTTCCGGCTGCAACTACTACTTTTAACTTATTTTTTTGACAATATTTTGCCGCGGTCGGATCAAAAGGCGAATTTAACCGAGGAGTCCATTTGGATCCGATAATTTTTCGATAATCTTTCCAGCTCAGTTTTTTCAACGGTTTCGCCGAACGATATTTAGAAGGGTCTTTATCGTAAACATATTTGATATCGGACAAATTGATAAGTTCGTGCGCTTTATGTGTCTTAGCCAAAACTGCGGCACTTAAATCGGTAGACGAACCCGGGACATGCCCTCCGGCCAGTAAAATCGGTTTTGTGAATTTTATTTTCTTATAAGGGTTAGCTAGGATATAGCTCTCTGCGTTATCTAAAAACAATGTCCTGACAAGCTGCGCGTTTAGCCAAGTAGTATATATCCCAATCCAATCAAAACTGTCAGGGTCTTTGACCCCAAAAGATTTTGCCGCTTTATTGTAGCGGGAATTGGTCCGGCCACCACCGACAACAATAATAAAGCGCCACTTTTTTAAATTTTTATAAATAAATGCTTTGAACTTTTTCAAAAACAAAACATCAATGTCGCCCGGTACGACCAAAGATCCTCCAAGAGAAATTACAACAATTTTTTTCATAAGGATTCTCAATTTTTCCCCGCTTCCCTCGCGGGAGAGGGTGCGTGAGGCTCTTTCGTAGAAAGAGCTGGCTGGTGAGGAAGGGCGGATAAACATAGCGAACTCAGCAAAGAAATCCTAGCCGGTTAATCAATGCCCTATTCAACAACTTTAAAATCGATTTTGCTTTCAAATCGTGGGACTTTTTTTACCCAAAAAGGAGAAAGCCCCACTTCCACTCCCTGAATTTCTGGCCGAGAAAGTAATATTTCCTTAACTTCATTTTCAGTTTTTCCGGGTAAACCGCGTTTCAAAAAATCACTGTCGATCTGATATTGCACAGCCGAATCAAGATGGGCACGTAGGGTACCGGCACCGGCGGATAAATCCAACGAAACAAATTCCGTGGTCAACTCAATAGTCTCAAGCAATATTTTATTTTCAGGTAACTGACGAATCACGCGTTCCACCATCAAATCTTTCACTTCTGACTCGTTATATAAAAGCGCGTTAACCATTACCCGTTGCGACAATTCAAAAGAGTCAGTTTCCGCTCCAACCTCGAAATTTACAAACTCTTCCAAAACTTCTACGCTAGAAGCCGTCTCTGTTAGTCGAGTATTTTTAGAAATTTTATTTTGTAAATCTACTTCAAGCTTTTTTATGAGTGCCCGGGTAGTGCTCGCCCGAGCGGCAGAAATATCCTCTTCGGAAAGCACTTTTATTTCTTTATCACTTCCACCAGACACAGGGTTGGCATTGACCGCGTATAAAATCTCCGGCTGATACCCAAACACTTCGTTTATTACCTCAAATCGGGTTCCTTCAGACAGATTAAAATCCGTACCCGGACCGTCCGCGACTATCGGAAAAGGATCGTTCAATGAGCTTGGGTCAACTTCTCCGTTTGGCAACAACCTTGTTGGATTAACTCGTCCTAAATCCTGCAAAAAATTGTAAGATTTCCCATTAACTTCCAATCGAGTAGTATTTGACCGTAAAATTAGATTGTTATTTGAAAAATTATAAAGCGTCACAAACCCGGAAGCTTTTTCTCCAACCTTTTTTATTCCTGTTGTTTGATAATTATCGGTAAAACTTAATTCCTCGGAAAACCTTCTTCCGGGAACAGATAGATTCTGCAAATTTGATACTGTTGCTTGACTGTCCACCAGGATCTCTAAATCGCGAGAAATTGGCTCTAGGCGAGCTGTAACGGCAACAGTTGCCACAGGTAACACATAAAATATTAAAATCGCCAGAGCCGCAATAACGACTCCGGTAGTGATTATCGGATATTTATAGCTTCCTAACGGGATTTTGACCGGTTTAGGAATTTTTATTTCTGTTGCTTCTTCGTTTGGGCCTATTAAATCAGAAAGTTCTTTTTCTTCTTGGTGATCCGGAGGTTCTGGAACTGGGGGTGGAGGTTCCTCTTTTTTTGGAGGACGTTTTACAATATCACCCATTCTTCTTCGCGCATTTTTCGTACCGACTGGCGTGACAGCCAAGCCTGACGGAACTTCCATGGAAAGTGAAATCCCGGCGCGTTTTACCAAAACTCTCCCACGGTCGTCAGCGGTGGCAATCGATATTTTTTTTCCAAGCTTACTTGATTGATTCAATAAAAGTTTTAACCCGGTCAAACTGCGAAAAACCCTTGCACCTTTTGGCACGGTTAAAATCACCTCGTCTTCGCCGGCTCTTTTTATTTTTTGCAAAACCGCAACAACTTCCTCGCTATAATCTAAAAATATCGCTTTTGCCATAAATGGATTTTCTAAATTATCCTGTAAATAAATCTATACTATCTAATGCTACGGACAAAATTGGAACATCCGCCGAGGAATTCAATTGCCCGGTCAGATCGACAAAACCCTCGATGTCTTTCGGTAGCAAATTGTCAGCGCGCAACCAAGACTCATATTCTCCGGATTCTCCCCAAGTAGACGACTGCAACCCCGCGATAATTCCGGGTAGCAAACTTCCCCCCCCAACCAAGTAAACTTTGTCAGGAATTCCGCTCAATCCGGGAAACTCTTTCAATACCAATTCTACTCCAGACACAAAAACTTTACAATCAGAAGCCACCGCACCTCGAACCTCTTTCATAATATCCCCATCAAGCTTGGCACTAGCAAACGCAAATTTGGCGGCCTCGGCCTCTGGGATTTCTTTATGTAACTCTTCTGCGATCGACTGGGTAAATGAACTCCCGGCCAAATCCAAACCTGCGTGCCCCAAAATCCTCCCCGCGTCAATAATTCCAACATCAGTGGTTTTTGCTCCTATATCAAGCACTACGGCGGAAACGCTCTCTCCTTGACTATCCACAACTACTCTCATGACCGCATAAGAATCCACTGTTACACTGACCACTTGTAACCCGAGATTTTTTACGGTTTCTACGATTGTTTTTAAATTCTTCTCTTTAGTATAAGAATTGTAAACGACGAAAGATAATTTTTCACCGTTTGAACCAACAGGGGTTGCCATGGAATAACCTCCCAAAGAAATATCTAAAACCTCCGAAGATATTAGCGCCACTACTTCGCTTTCCGCGGTTTCCCAAGCAATCGTTTTCCTCATAATCTGATCGGCACGTTCTTCCACTCTTTTCAAAATTTCTTTAAATTCCGTTTCAGTTATTTCTTTATTTTCATTTACTCTTCGATAATTAATCTTGGAAGTATACCCTTCCACCGTCAAACCCCCGATTCCAATCACGGCTAGCTTAACCGGGTTTTTACTTTTGTCTATTAAAGATTTTACTGGGCCGGAAAGCTGCTCCACTAAATTTTGCGATAAAAAATTTTGGTCCAGATTAATTCCGCCCAGATTATATTTAACCTTGGCGCCATCCAAAATTTCTACCCTGTCCTCAACGTAATTACAAAGCAAGACTTTAACCGATTCGGTACCAAAATCGAACACCAGCGCCGGGGTATTTTTCTGAGATTGTTTTTCTTTTTTTGTAAACGGTAATTTAATTTTCATTTTGACAAAATATTTTGATAGATAAAATTTATCGAAGAAGGACAGATGCTATACTCGTGCCACATATCTATAACCATTGGCTGACCGACTCACTGTACGGCTACGGCCCTATCCTTGATAGGACAGTCGATTCAGTTGCGGTCATTTGCAAGCTTGTCTGGATGGTTTTTAGGTAACCCGATGCCTAAATAGGGTTTTTATTCCACGACTGCTTTAATCCTTCTTACTCCCGCACTGCTTGCTTCTTCTTTTTTAATCCGAAACTTTCCAATAACT
>PFAJ01000022.1 GCA_002773695.1 Candidatus Doudnabacteria bacterium CG10_big_fil_rev_8_21_14_0_10_41_10
CCATTTTTGTCCAGAGGTCATAAAATTAAACTTTTCTCACCCGTCTTACCGCGGTCTTGACGAGGCGGACTATCCCCTTATTCGCGTCCACCTCCACCAGGTCTCCATCCTTCAAAACCTTCGTCGCCACCTTAGTCCCTATTATACAAGGCTTTTTAAGCTCACGGGCTGTAATTGCGGCATGCGAAAGAATTCCACCTGCGTCAGTTACAAAAGCCGCTGACTTCTTCATGAAGGGCAAGAACTCCGGTCGCGTCATGCCCGTAACCAAAATATCGCCTGCATTGAATAGTTTAACTTTCTTAGGTTCCCAAATGATCCGCACCTTCCCTTTTGCCTTCCCTGCGTAGGCCGGCTGCCCTTTGATTATTTTACTGGCAGGAATCCTTAATATTATTTCTTCAATATTTTCTGCCTGCTCGCCGGTTTTAAGGATATATGTTTTCCGATCGAAAAGCATTGCTGTTTTTTTAAACCGTACTTTAAGCTCTTCCATAATTGGAAAGCTCTTATTTTTTAAATAATCTTCCATTTCTTCCCGATTCATGCATAAAATTAATTCTTCTGGCTTATTTGTTTGCCGGCCAATAGATTTTGCATAAGCTTCTGTAAAATCCTCTATTCGTTTAAATACCGGCTCGGCGTACAATCGCGCTTCTTCTAAAACCGGCAGAAACTTTTTTAGCAAATCCTGTTCTAAATAATCTACAAAATACTTATCAGCGAGATGCCGCTGATAATAATGAGCGACTTTCCCCCAAAATTCTCTATACAAATTTAATGTCAACTTTTTACTCTGATATTTATCAATAAAAGTTAAAATTTTATCTGCTTCTTTTTTCAAAGCGTTGCAAATTTCTTTGATTAAACCGCCGTCCCTTGACGCCTTTCGAACTAAATATTTCCCTACCCGGTCTCTGTCTGCCTCCCGCGCCCAACAAGCGCTTTTTCCTTTTACCACGATAATCGCGGACTGCCTTAAAAAACTTTTCCCGCCAAAAACAATGTCTTTGGTAAGATGATTGCCTAGATGCGAGCAAGTGTGTACGCTCCAGCTCCCTGCCCAAATTTGTCCCCAATCGTTATGTTTAAAAAATTTGCTATTCATTTTACTAATTTCACGACTCCCGCATTCGCGTCCACTTCCACCATATCGCCATCTTTAAATATTTTTGTCGCAACTTTTGTTCCTATTACGCATGGTTTTTGCATTTCGCGGGCCACAATCGCCGCGTGGCAGGTGATGCCGCCGATATCGGTAACTACCGCGCCGGCTTTTTTCATTATAGGCACGTAGGAAGGGTCTGTCATCTTGCTGATGAGAATGTCCCCTGTTTTAAAATCAGTTAGACTCTGGGCGTACAAAACTATCCTTGCCCGTCCGCGGATCTTGCCCGGATACGCCAGGTCACCGGAAAGTTGTTTGACCTTCTTCACTTTCGGTAAACCGTTTTTCAAATTTAGCATCAGCGCTTCGGCCTTCTTGCTATTGTATTT
Organism: Candidatus Doudnabacteria bacterium CG10_big_fil_rev_8_21_14_0_10_41_10; assembly: GCA_002773695.1. Lineage (GTDB taxonomy): Bacteria > Patescibacteriota > Doudnabacteria > UBA920 > 2-01-FULL-50-11 > 1-14-0-10-41-10. Next base: position 1,498 of record PFAJ01000022.1, read on the forward strand.
CGTAAATTTTTTGCCTTTCTCCCACCACCAGACTGCCAGTTTATAATCCGTATTGAGTTCGTCGGCTGACACGCTCCGATACCGCTTCCCAAAATCCAGCGGATCAAGAATCCGCAACTGGCTTACCGAAAGGCCTCGGCGCCTGCCCAACTCGGAAAAAAGCTTATCACCTAAAAAGTAAGTTTGCGAATGGGCGTCTATCCTTTTAGCTTTGGAGTCAAGCAACGCCCTTAGCAATTCGGCCAGCCCGCGTTCTTTAAGAGGCAACGATTTCAAATAAGACTTCTGTTTTTGCCTCAATTCCTCGCGTTGGAAGAGTCTCTCTGAAATCGCCGATAAAAGCTTTTTATTATTTCGCATCCCGACCAAGTTGGAAACGAAGTAATCCATATCCAGAGCCGGCCCCTCCCAGCCGTAAGTCATAAAAGTATATTTTTTGAAATGGGCACTAACGGCCGGGTGGATGGAAAGCTTGCTACCCGCAACCGATGCGGTTTTTTTCATCAAGTGGATAAAATCATTGTCCTGTCGTTCAAGCAGGGAATCGTAAAGACCGCAAGTTAATACCGTAAAAACCCGAGCCTGCCGACTCAACCCGAATCGCTTGCTAATAATAGCTTTTACTTTGGTACTTAAAAAGCTATTATGCATCTCCATTAAATTCTGTGGCTGGCCACGGCGCCATAACGATTCAGCCGGACGGAATAGTCGCTTCTGAAGAGCTAATAATTCCCGAGTGGAGAGTTTAAATAAGTCTTTTCCGTTCCAAACCTTGCCAATACTGAAAATTTCTTCAGCCGCGTAGTTGACTTGCTTTAATATTCGCGACAAAAGCCGTGGATCTTTTTCCACCCGCTTGTAGAACTTTTTTCCCTGCCGCTCGTACTCTTTTTCAATTATCCAAAAACTGCCCGTACCTCTTTCGTAAGTTACGGCCAAAAAAGTCAAAGGACTGCCCAATTCGGCAAAGTCTTGTATCCATGCCCGCGCAGGCGCCAAAAACTGGTGCGGGTGCACGCCCGGCCATTCAAATTGATAAAGTTTTTTCATATGATGATAACTGATCCATCGGTGTTTCTATCGTACCGCAATAGTTAAATATTTACAACTAGAGATTTACACAAATATTTAAATATGCTTCTCTTTTATCAGTATAAATTAACTAAATAATATATGAAATCCAAAGAACAAGACAACGATTTTTCCCCTCGGCTCAACTCGCTTTTACAGCGAATAAAAGACAATACCCAAAACAGCGAAAATGGTTTGGGGCGGCCTATAAAATCAATCGATATGTCACAAACTGGAATTGGCAAAGAAGTTGTCAGCTTACGGCAAAATTTGTACTCTATGGGTTTAAGCTGGAAGGACGCGGGCGCGTCTGATGAAGAATCAAGATATCTTGAAGACCTTTTTCATGGAGAAGTGGGACAGTAGTGTCTGAGGGAAAAATATTCAGTCTTTAAACCCCAAGAAATTGGGGTTTTAAATTTTTCTCACTCATCTTACCGTGGTTTCGACGAGGCGGACTATCCCCTTATCGAAATAATCGGAAGTCGGACTTCCGCTAATGAGATTAACGTGATATTTTTCTTACAAACCCTCGCTCCGCGTCCACCTCAACTACGTCCCCATCTTTATATTTTTTCATGGCATCCGTTACCGCTACCAGACAGGGAATGCCAAACTCCCGGCTGACAACCGCGGCGTGACAGGTTTGCCCGCCAACCTCTGTTACTATAGCCCCCGCCCGCTTCATTGCTGGAAGATAATCTGTTGTGGTCGAATAAGTGATCATAATATCCCCTTCCTTTACTTTATTGTTATCTTCCGGCCGAGGGACTATTCGCACCTTACCTTTTGCTTTGCCGGGTGACGCGCACAATCCTTTCCCACTAGAATTCTCTTGAATATTTTTTATTTTTTTTTCAAGAAACTCAAAAAGGCTTTTTGTTTCTTCCGGACTGAAATCGATCCTTTTACTTATATTTTTATTAAACCCAAACCCTATAAAACCCTTCTTTTTGTCTAAAATTTTTGTAATATCAATCTCTTTTTTTAAAGCTGCCACTATTTCTTTTTCAAATAACATCCTTAGCTGATCAACTGATAAATACAACCTTTTGGCAATTTCTTTGTATAACGGCACTAAAAACTGTCCGGCGTAACCGACAAAATATTCGGCCTCGTTTCTTACGCCTACTGCTAAACTAAAGTCAATAAATAATTGTAAATCCTTTTTATTTATTCCGTACTTTTTTATTACTTGAATAATATCTGTATTTCTTTCCCGCGAGTATTGATTCAGTCGGTCTAATTCTTTTTCCAATATCCACTTACTTTTTTTAAAAAGTCCCGACAATTCTTTTTGATAATGTTCAGGCCCCCAAACCTCACCATATACAAAAACTGGGAGCCAGCCAAATTTCTTTGACAGAGCTACGCTTTCTTTTAAAATACTCGATTTCTTTTTTTTAATCTTGAGCGCAGAACTTATAACAGCTATTTTTTCCAAAACTGTAGTAGAAATATTTTCTGGCTTAGTTAAAATAAATTGAACGCGATTGTACTCTTTTGATCCTAATTTCAATTTTAATTCCTTAGTCAACACGTATTGAATCTTTGGCGTCCAATATTCTTCTGCCAGCCAGGTAAACTGGTCAAAAACCACGACTTCATGCACTCGATCTTTGATTTCTTTAAACGCGTCTACCAGTTTATTATTTGAATATTTACAAAAATTCTGGTTTGCGTATTTAGAAACCAGTGTCTGTGATTTAAAGTTGAGGGGATAAAATTTTTTTAATATTTTCCCTATCGCTCTTATATCTTTCTTGCTAATCTCATCTATTCGTCTATAAAGCCTATTAAGATATTCAACCGGGATATACTCATGTTGATACAAATCTTTTGGAGTCTGAATAGTCAGCGTTCCTTTGCCAATACCAAAATATTTACGATGGTACGTCGAGGTGTCCAGCGTATGCCAAGTTTCTGAATCTAGTGGCAATATCGCCCACTTTCCCATTTTGACCAATTTGGTTTTAAAATAATGGTTTTTCATGATTTTATTCAAGCAGACGAAATCCATTATTCCACTGTTCTTTCTTTTTTTAAAATCCGATACACCGGTGTAACGAATTATTTATATATCCTTTTTTTTCCTTTGAATTACGAAACTCATCAAATCCCGATCACGTCTTAAGCCACGTATCAAAGTACAAGGTAAACTGCGAGCGGCAATCTCGCGGTGGTTCGGCAAGATTGCCTGCCTCGCCGAACACGAGTCAGGGCGGGCTTCGGCTAATGAGATTAACGTGATATTTTTCTTACCAGCCCCCGCTCCGCGTCCACCTCCACCAAATCGCCATCCTTCAAAACTTTGGAAGCAAACTTTGTGCCAACCACGCAAGGAATTTTCAATTCCCGGCTGACAATCGCGGCGTGGCAAGTCAGGCCCCCTTCGTTGGTTACAATTGCCTTGGCTTTAAAAATCGCCGGCATTAAATTTGGATTGGTCGCGTCCGAAACCAAAATATCGCCGCCCTTCATTTTTTTCATTTCGTCCGGATAATTAATCACCTTTACCCTCCCGGTTGCTTTCCCAGGATAAGCCACGGCGCCGGAGAAAATTTTGGTCGACTTATTGATTTTTTCCCATTTAATTTCTTCTTTGATAAATCTCTCCGCGCTTTTTCCACTCAAACAATATTCTTTCCTTTCTTTCCAAAAAACCACCGCTTTGGAACGTTTGTTTAAAAGACCAGTGTCTACCCGCCCGCCTAAAAGGGCTTTTTTGACCTCCTGCGGCAACATCATGCGAACCTGCTTTAAACTCAAATTTAACCTGGTTGCGATTTCCCGCAATACCGACTCCATCAAAAAATAACTCCGGCTTTGCAACTCACGACGGTAGGGCTTAAAAAATACCGCTCCCCGCGCCAATTCAATCATCTTTTTTTCCGCTACGGTCAGTTTTAATTTTTTTATAATATTCGCTTGTTCTTCTTTCAACTCTTTTTGATGGCTACGGTGCCATCTAAGCTCTTTGTCCGGATCAATCTTGCGTTTTATCAAGTCCCGAATCACCGCTACAAAATATTCCATATCCGCCGCGGGCCCTTCATAGACGTAAAACACCCAAGTATAATTTCGCGTGTGCTGCTTCAAAAGCGCGAAAATTTTTGGACTGACACCCGGCAGCCGCTTCAAAATCTCCGGCGCCTGAACCGTTTGGAACAGTTTATAAGCCGGTTTGATTTTTATAATCTCTGAATAAACCCTTAGCAAATTCAGTTCTTGTTGTTTATTGTAAGTTTCCCGCCCGGGCGTAGTCAGCAACACGAAATGTTTTTCGGCATCCCTCTTTTTTAAAATCCCATTTACTTCATCAGAGAAAAAAGTTGCTTTTTGATAATCAAGTAATGGAAGCAAAAGCCCGATTCCGTAGTACTCGGTATTTAGCTTGATATATGTACTGTAAATGGAAAACAGTTTTTGGTTACTGGATTTTTGTAAGGATTTTCCGACTCCTTTAGTAAACGCGATTAGCCGCCTGCCAAGATGTTCGATTTTTTTGTAAAATTGCTCAAGAGTTTCAGGGTTGGTTTTAATTCTTTTTATAAATATTCTATGCGCTTTCTCCCACAAATCCATGCGCGCCACCCATTCGACTGCGCTACTGCGAATAACACAAGCAATGGGCACTCCGACTCCTGTCAATTTTTTTGTGATAAAATACATTCCCCGCGGCAGCATAAAAAGCGGAAACAAAGAAACCACATATTCATTCGCGACTTTTTCCCATTTATACTTTTTCATACTTTTCCGGCCTAGGCTTGCTGCTCATTTTCCACAAATAATACATTTAGAATCAGATAAACCAATATTCCCAAAACCAGCCCGATTGTATCAAAAGAAATATCGTACCAGTCAAAATGGCGAAGGGGCAGATACCGTCCTTGGATAAATTCGGTTGCAAACATATAAACAAACAACAACACAACCGCATGAGGTTTCTTGTTGGGAAAAGCTTTTAGCGATAAAAACGTCAGGGCGAAAAATGTACCGGCATGGACAATCTTATCCATACCAAACCCATCACTCCCACCGACAGATATCGGAGTAAAAAACAAAACCGCGCTTATAACAAAAGCAATCCAGAATGCATATTTATGAGTTTTCATGAATTTATTATAGTAAATTTCATCAAATTAAAGAAGGGCGCCTTCTCTTCAGAAGGCGCTCTTCTAAATTCTGATTAAATATTATGCGATGGTATTTTGCTAATAAACACCATCCCTTTTTGATCAAATTTATTGTGGGTTTTTTTATGCTGCCAAACATTACCCAAACCATATCCAAACAAAACCACGGCGAAAAAACTGCCGGCGATTATCACGGCGACAACAATAGCCATCGCGCCGAAAGTGCTATGGTGGATTTGATAACCTTTAAAAATTAACCTGATGTTGCGTGTCCAGTTTCGTGTAAAGAACTTTTCAGCAAAATGGTGGGCGTAAAATGAAGTTACGGCCGACCCTAAAAAAACCGCGACGAATGCCATTTAATAAAATTTCAGTTAATTCATTTCCTAATTAATGTAGCAATAATAACCCAAAAAATCAAGAAGCTGACGGCAGACAGGGATGCCCATTCTGCCCGAGTAATGGTGTTTATTTCGGCCAAGTAAGTGGGAAACGTAGTTGCTATAAATCACTCCACAGCAAGCTGTGGAAATCTTTTTGATGATAATTATTATCAGTGGTACAATAAACTTATTGATAACAGACTTATGCTCTTTAAGCTTCAAGGGTCATCCTTAGAAGCGCGTCGTTTTAATAAGTTAGCTTTTAAAAGTAATATTTAAAAAATATGACACGAAGTCGGGAAGGATCGCCGATGGATATGAGTAATGAAGAAGTGGGAGCCAATAAGTTTGAAATGTCGCAGCTGGTTGCAGACGCGATAGTTTCTAATGGTGGCTTTAGACTCCTTCAGAATAATGGCAAAGAAGGAAAAATCGAGGATTGGAATCCTAGTAAAGCAAAGGAGCAAATCCGAAGGCATTTCAAATATGAAAAAAAACCGCAAGGCGTGGAAGAAGTTAAAAAATCGATAGGTAAATATGGGACAATGTTTTTAACAAGGGATGTGGAATATGGAAATATTTCTGATAAAATTATCGATGATTTGCCAGAAAACCTTCAACAGGCGCCTGGAACAGCGAGCCTGAAAAACCTGTGCCGATTTCCCAAAGATCAAAAAACGTCTTGCGTGAAATTCGAAAAGTTGGCGCGGAAAATATCGCAAACCTCGAAAGACTGGCCGCCACAGACCCTGTCCTTTTTGAAAAACTTCACCTTCAGCTCGGTGGCAACGAGCTAGACCCTGAAGGGATAAATACTCAAAATACCAAGGATTTTGATAATGAAGAAGATGAGATTTACAAAATCAAGTTAAAGATTAAAAAAGACGCGCTTGGCAACGAACAGAAAATTCCAAAAAACAAAATCCTCGGACTAAGCAATGACGAATTAATGAATGCGGTTCTTCAGTCCCGCGTTTCAAAAGAAAATCTTTATACTATACTACAGTCTCTTGAAAAAAATAACGAGAATCCAGAACAAACGGTTTTTATAGACATGTTACATGGATTGGCGGGTGCTATAGAGGATAACATCGAACACCAAGCAATGGCCGATTTCGCGGAACAAAAAAAACTTAGCTTAAGTAACGCTTCT